>CANGGC010000017.1 GCA_947453125.1 Planctomycetaceae bacterium
GAGACCCAAGCGCCGTGGCGGAGAGCGCCGCGGGCCGTGATGATGCTGCGGCCGAGCAGGCGGCGGCCGGCCGGATCGCCGCGCTCGGTCAGCTTCCGCCGACGACCCCCGAGGGAGAGAAACGATGACGACACTCGCCGCCCGCCAGCCCCGCGTGGTGCTCTATGAAGGGAGCGGCGCCGAGCCGTTTGCCGGCCCGGAACGGGCGGAGCTCGTTGCGGCCCTCCTCGATCGCGGGTATTCGGTGACGCTTGCCCACGAAGGGGCTGCGGCCGCCGCCGATGAAGCGACGTTCGTGGTCGTCGGTCGGTTCGCCGGAAAAGCGCCGCAGGTCACGGCGGCCGAGGCGACTGTCGAGGTCCACGACTGCACCGGGCGTACGCCAGCGGAGGTCGTCGGGCTCGTTGACGGGGCCCGGGCCGATCGGCCCCTCAACACCCCGGGCGCGGGTGACTCCTGGAAGCCGTGGTTTCCGGTCATCGATCCGGTCCGGTGCACCAACTGCATGCAGTGCCTGAGCTTCTGCCTGTTCGATGTCTACGGTGTCGACGCCGATCATCGCCTCCGCGTCGAGAATCCCTCCAACTGCAAAGTCAACTGCCCGGCCTGCTCGCGCGTCTGCCCCGAAGTCGCGATCATGTTCCCGAAATACCACGCCGGGCCGATCGACGGGGCTCCGGTGAGCCAGACGGACGTCGGCCGGGAGAAGATGAAGATCGACATCTCGGCCCTCCTCGGTGGCGATCTCTACGCCCGCCTCCGGGAACGCTCGGCCGAGGCGAAGAACCGTTTCTCGCGGGAGCGGAGCGCCGACCAAGCCCTCGCCGAGCGGCGGCGCTGTCTCACGAAGCTTGCCGATGCCGCGGCTATCCCCAGAGAGGTGCTCGACGCGCTTCCCTCCCCGGAGGAGATCCAGCGGAAATCGGCCGAAGCGGCCAAGCGGGCCGCAGCGGCGCTCGCCGGGCAGGCCGCAGCCGAAGGGATGGGTCCGGCGGCGTCATCCCCCTCCGCGTGATAGGATTCTCTTTGCCAGCCTCCCGAAGGAGCGCGGCAAATGCGGGGGGAAGCTGGGAATGCCCGGCGAACCCGCCAAGAACGGATCGCCACGAGGATCAGGCATGTCGACAGCCGAACGAACGACGACGGATTCCGCCGCCGCTGCGACCGGTGCTCCGGTGCGATCCTCGCTGCCGCTGGTGATTCTTCCGCCGCCGGTGCCGCCGGCGCTGATCCGCTCGCGCGCCCCGCATCCGAAGATCCCGCAGACGAAGCCGGAGCGGACGGCGCTCCTCGAAGCAATCCGCCGCGGGCTTGCCGCCGAGCCGGCGGTGCCGCCGCTGCGGATGGAGGAATTGCATGCCCGGGCCCGCGCGGCGATGGCCGAGGTTGGTCTCGGCGAGATCCATCTCGACTACGCCGGGGTGCTCGTCAACAACGAATCGTGGCGCGATGCCCTGGCCGCCGTGCCCTACCATCGCCGCCTCCTCCTGATGCCGAAGTGCCTCCGCGTGGAAAGCCGCTGTCCGGCGCCGTTTGATGAGTTCGGCCTCCTCTGCAAGAGCTGCGGGCTCTGCTCGATCCAAGACTTCCAGGCCGAAGCCGAGCGGCTCGGCTACGCCGTCCTCGTCGCCGAGGGCTCGGCCTTGGTGATGGCGATGATCCAGACCGGCCAGATCGATGCCATTGTCGGCGTCAGCTGCCTGCCGGTCCTCGAGAAGACGCACCCGTTCGTCGAGGCAGCCGCGATCCCCGCCGTCGCCGTTCCCCTCCTCCAAGACGATTGCATCGACACGATGGTCGACGACGACTGGGTGTGGGATTACATCCACCTCGAGGCCGCCGACACCTCGCGGCGCCTCGATCTCGGCGGCCTCCAGAACAGCGTGAAGACCTGGTTCGAGCCGGCCGTCCTCGACGATTTGCTCGGCCCCGCGGAAGGGCATGCGGAGCGCGTGGGGCGCGAGTGGCTCGGCGTCGGCGGCAAGCGCTGGCGGCCGTTCCTCGCCGCCGCCGTCCACGCGGCGCTCGTGCCGTCGCCAACCCCGGCGCAGGAAGCCTCGCTCAAGAAGATCGCGGTGGCCGTGGAATGCTTCCACAAGGCATCGCTTGTCCACGACGACATCGAGGATGGCGATCTCGAACGCTACGGCGAGCCGACGCTTCCCGGTGCTTATGGCGTCCCGGTGGCACTCAACGTCGGCGACGTCCTCATCGGCGAAGGCTATCGGCTGATCGCCGAGTCGGGTCTCGATCCGGCGACGATCACCGCGGCGGTCCGCGAAGCCTCCCAGTCGCAGCGGCTCCTGTGCCGTGGCCAGGGAGAGGAGCTTGCCTGGAGCCGCTCGCCCACGGCGCTTGCGAGTCGGCAAGTGCTCGAAATCTTCCGCCTCAAGACCGCCCCCGCGTTTGATGTCGCCCTGCAGCTCGGCAGCCTCTGTGCCGGCCGCGGCAGCGAGCTCGCCGAGGTCCTGCGGACGTTCAGCGAGGCGGTGGGAATCGCCTATCAGATCAAGGACGACCTCGACGATCTCCAGGACGACGCCGGGCTCCTCCCGGGCGCCCAGCCGCGGCCGAGCGTCGTGTTGGCACTGGCCGCCGAACGGGCCCGCGGCGCCGATCGCGAGCTGCTCGGTCGCCTCGCCCGGGGCGAACATGTGGCGGGGGTGACGGCCGAAAGGGTTCGCGGCGCGATTGCCGAATGCAAGGCCGACGAAAAGGCGGCGCTGCTCCTCGAAGGCTACAAGGAACAGGCGATCCGGGCCCTCGACGGGCTCCTGGAGCCGACGCTCAAAGGTCTGCTGCGCCGAGTCCTGGGGAAGATTTTCGACGAGGTTTCGTTCGAAGGCTATTGCCGCGAGGCGGAGCAGGAACGGCTGCGACACGCCCAGACGGAAGGGGCAGCCAAGGCGAGTGCTCCCGCGGTGGAGCCGATGCAAACCGCCACCGAGCGGGCGTGAGCGGGCGCGCTCCATGAGCCAGCGACTCCAGATGCTCCAGGTCGCGCGGCTTGCGCGACGGTCGCTCGGCGATGCCGCCGACCTCGTCACCACGTTCCTCCATGGCACAGCGGCTGAAGGGGGCGGCTACGTCAATCGCGGTGGCCGCCGCGATCTCTACTACAGCTCGTTTGCGCTCGATGCGCTCGTGGCCCTCGATGCCCTCGATCCGCAGGCGCCGCACATGGTCGCGACGCGGCAGTGGCTCGGGGAATATGGCACTGGCGACAGCCTCGATCTCGTCCACCGCTGCTGCCTGGCCCGGGCCTGGGCCTCGCAACCGGCCGCCACGCTTGCCGACGGCATCCGGGAGGGGATCGCGGCGGGGTTTCTCAAGCATCGCTCCGCCGACGGCGGCTACGCCTCGCGCCGCAACGCCTCCCGCGGCACCGCGTATGGATCCTTTCTTGCCGTCAACGCCCACGCCGATCTGAAGCTGCCGCTGCCAGAGCCCGAGCGCCTGGCCGATTCGCTTGGGGCCCTACGAAGCGCTGACGGCGGATGGTCGAACGAACCGGGGCAGGCCGAGGGCTCGACGACGGCGACGGCCGCTGCCGTGGCCACGCTCCGCTCGCTCGACCGGCCGCTGCCGGCCGGGGTGGGAGACTGGTTTCTCGAGCGTTGGCATCCGGCCGGTGGCTTCTGCGCCGCCCCCGATGCCCCGCTCCCCGATCTCCTCTCGACGGCCGTGACGCTCCACGCCCTCGATGCCCTCAACACGCCGTGGCGCGACCGCCGCGAGACGGTCCTCGATTTTCTCGACTCGCTGTGGACGAATGTCGGCGCCTTCCATGGCTCGTGGGCCGACGACGAGCCCGACGCCGAATACACCTTCTACGGCCTGGTCGCCCTGGGACATGCCAGCGTATGAGCCTGCCCGTCCCGCCATCTCACATCCTCCGCTCCGCTGCCTTTGCCAAGTCTCGGGGCGCAGCGACGGGCCATTTGCTCGCCCAGCGCACCGGGAGCCACTGGACCGGCGAGCTGTCGTCGAGCGCGCTGTCGACAGCGACAGCGATCGCGTCGCTGCGGTTGATCGACAAGCGTCTGGGCAGAGTAGTCCACTCGACGCGGATCGCGGCTGGCGAAGACTGGCTCGCCGCCACGCAACTCCCCGACGGCAGTTGGGGGGATACGGCCGCGAGCCCTGGCAACCTCTCGACGACGCTCCTCTGCTGGTCGGTGCTCGCGGCGCTTGCCGAGACGCGTGGAATCCCCTCGGCGGCCGTCGACGGCGCTGCAGCATGGATCACCACAAAAGCCGGAGGCACCGATCGGGCGACGCTCGCCGCGGCGCTTGCGCGGATCTACGGCCGCGACAAGACGTTCAGCGTGCCGATCCTCGTCCATACGGCCCTCTGCGGCCGGCTCGGTGATCCCGACGATCCGGCCACCTGGCGGGTGATCCCGCAGCTCCCCTTTGAGCTGGCGGCGTTGCCGCAGAGCTGGTTTCGGCTCGTCGATCTTCAGGTGGTGAGCTACGCCTTGCCGGCGCTGATCGCGATCGGGCAAGTGCGGCATGCCCGGGCGCCGGCGTGGCCGCCGCTTGCGAAGCTCCGCGATCTGGCGGTGGCCCCGACGCTCCGCACGCTCCGCGCGATCCAACCGGCGGGCGGGGGCTATCTCGAGGCGACGCCGCTGACGAGCTTCGTGACGATGAGCCTGGCGGGCATGGATCTCCCAGAGCATCCGGTGGCGGTAGAGGGCGTGGCGTTTCTCGTCGCCTCGCAGCGGGCCGACGGCTCATGGCCGATCGACACGAATCTCGCCACCTGGTGCACAACGCTCGCGATAGGCGCCCTCGCCGCCGGCGGCAAGCTCGCCGATCATCTCGATGGTGGTGAGCGGGCCGCGGTGCGCGATTGGCTGCTGGAGCAACAATGGAACCGCGTTCACCCCTACACCGGCGCCGCCCCTGGCGGCTGGGCTTGGACCGATCTCCCTGGCGGGGTGCCTGACGCCGATGACACGAGCGGCGGGCTGTTGGCGCTTGCGGCGCTCGAGGCGGCCGAGAATCGACCGCTGCCCGACGCGATCCGCGTGGCAGCCCGAAGCGCGCTTGGGTGGCTTGTGAATCTCGCCAACCGCGACGGCGGCACGCCGACGTTTTGTCGCGGCTGGGGGAGGCTACCGTTTGACACCTCTTGCCCCGACATCACAGCGCATGTCCTCCGCGCGGCGGAGGCCTGGACGGCCCTCGATGCGGCGGGGCAGTCGCCGCGCACGGCTCGCGCCCTCGCCGCAGCGCGCCGGTATCTGGCGGCGACGCAGCGGGCCGACGGCGCCTGGTGGCCACTGTGGTTTGGCAACCAGGCCCACCCCGAGCAGGCAAATCCTGCCTACGGGACAGCGAAGGTGGTGCGAGCAACGCGCAACAGCCGCGGCGCTGAATGGCTTCTCGCCGCGCAAGCTCCTGATGGTGGGATCCCGAGTTCACCGGGGATCGGAGCGACGATCGAGGAGACGGCCGTGGCGGTCGAGGCCCTGGCCGAAGTGGCGGAGCACGCAGCCGATCGAGAGCTTGCCGACCGAGCGCTCGTGGCCGTCGGCCGCGGGCTTGAATGGCTGATCGAGCACACCGCCGGCGGAAACATCTTCCCGGCATCACCGATCGGCCTCTACTTCGCCAAGCTCTGGTACGACGAGGCGCTCTATCCGCTCGCCTTCACGCTGACGGCCTTTGAGCGAGCGGCAAGATTGCTTGATTCTCCTGCGCGCCCAAAAATCGCCTCTTAACAACGCGTGACGCCGCCAGCGAGGGGTTGTGAGCCCTGTCAGCGCAGGTCGACGCGCGGAGGCCGGGCGGGGCCCGCGCTCATGATGACGGCTTCGGCCAGGGCATGAATCGCGGCATGCCAGTCCGCGGCGGTGGTGTCGGGGCCGGCGGAGAAGCGCACCATGCCGGCAGGTGTCCCCGGAGCGAGCCCGAGCGACGGGGCGATCGCGGCGACGACGCGCGCGGCCGAGGCGGCGCCGGAACTGCAGGCCGAGCCAGTGGAGGCTTCGATGCCGGCCCGGTCGAGGGCGGCGACGAGCTTTCGCGAATCGGCCCCGGGGATGAGGATCGCCAGGGTGTTCCAGAGTCGCTCGGCGTTGCCGCTGACGACGATTCCCGCTGGGACTCGCTCACGGAGACGTTCGATGGCGGCGTCTCGCATTGCGGCGCCCCGGAGAGCGATGTCGACGAGATTGCGTTCCCTCGCCTCGAGCGCCGCGACCATGCCGGCGATGCCAGGGAGATTCTCGGTGCCGGCGTGCTGGCCCTCTTCCTGGGGGCCGCCGAGGTCGCCGCGGAAGCGGGCATGAGCCGACACGACGAGAAATCCGATGCCGCGGGGGCCGCCGAACTTGTGGCCGCTCCCGGTCAGCCAGTCGCAGGAGGCAAGGCCTGCGGCGGGGAGCTTGCCGAGCCACTGGGCGGCGTCGGTGTGGAAGGGGATGTGGCGTTCGCGACAGAGGCCGGCAAGCTCGGGCCACGGCTGGAGCACACCGCTCTCGTTGCTCGCGGCCATGATCGAGACAACTGCGATCGCACGGTCGCGAGCCGTGTCGAGGGCTCGGGAAAGTTCCTCGGGCGCGACGACCCCCTCGGCGTCGACGCCAGTTTCGTGGACGCGGCCCGGGAAGGCAGCGCGGATCGACACGTCGACGGCGGGGTGCTCGAGAGGGGAGAGGAGGGCGACGGCGTCGGGAGGGGCCGAGGTGGAAAGGTATCGGGCCAAGAGGTTGTTGGCAGCGGTGGCGCCCGACGTAAAGACGATCCGGCCGGGATCGCTGCAGCCGAGCAGGTCGGCAAGCCGTTCGCGGCACTCGGCGAGAAGGTCGCGGGCCGCCGTTGCCGCGGCGTAGAGGCTCGAGGGGTTTTGCCAGAAGCGGTCGGCGGCCTCGAGCCACGCCGCGCGGGCAGCGGGGTGGAGCGGCGCGGTGGCGTTGTGGTCGAAGGAGCGCACGGGGATGGTCGCCGGGAGGGATACGGGGGGACGAGCCGATCATCGTAGCCGCCGGCGAGCGCTGCTTTTGCCTCCGAAAACCGACGGCGCAGTTAACCTCCCCGGTTGCTCAGCAGGCCCGTCTCGCCCGCTGGAATCCCCCCCAGCAATCTCTATACTGCCATTCCAGTTCAGCGAATACCCGGCCTCAGGGCAGCGGCGGCCAGGACCGACGATTTCAGTGATCCGGAGCCGGCGTGCCCCGAGTGAATGCTGATTTCGACGACGAGTTTCGAGACATCTGTTCGATCGGGCGTGCGGCCTTTGGTCTCCGTCGACGGATGTAGACAGGCCTCCTGCGGCACTGCCTTGAGCGATGTCGGCATCCGCACGCGCGTCGCGGTGCATCAACAGGGCGGGCAAGTCGCCCGAGCATCACGCTGACGATCGCGGGCTCATCGCATGCGCGTACCGCCTGGCCACTGATCACACCCACACCGCAGCCGACCCCCCGATCGCTGAGCCACAATGACAACAGTGCTGATCACAGGTGCCACCGGATACCTCGGCAGCCGACTCGTGAAGGACCTCCTCGCTCGAGGCTTTGCCGTCAAAGCCACCGCGCGCACTGCCAATCGACGGACCGAGGAGGAACTTGGCACCGACCTTCATCCGCTCGACGTGCTGAAGCCGTCCTCAAGCCCACGACCAGACCTCTCCGCAGACGTCCTGATCCACTGCGCCACCGCGAATGACATCGTCTCACGGACGCCGGCCGCAGGATTTCAACTGTCGATCGAGGGGACGTGGAACATCTTGGCCCTCGCGAAAAGCCTCGCCATCCCGCGGATCGTCTATTTCTCGACGTTTCAGGTCTACGGAACGGAACTGACCGGCACGATCGACGAATCCTCGCCGGTCCGCTGCCAGAACGCCTACGGACTGAACCACTGGTTTGGCGAGGAGGTCTGCCGGTTGCACGCGTCACAATTCGGAATGGATGTCGCAGTCGTCCGCCCTTCGAACGTCTACGGCGTCCCGTCCGCGAGCTCAGTTCACCGCGAAACCCTTGTTCCCACCTGCTTCGTCCGCGACGCGCTTCGTACGGGCGAAATAAGACTCCATTCATCTGGCCTTCAGTCCCGAAACTTCGTGTCCACTCAAGAGGTAGCATCCGCCTGCATCCACATCTTGAGCAACTTCCCAACTGGGTTTTCCATCTTCAACATCTGCTCGGCCTACCACGCGACGATCATCGACATCGCCACCATGACCGCCGAGATCCACAAAAAACGACTGGGCAGGCATTTGCCCGTGACGACCACGAGCGATAAGCCGTCGCACACCAACATATTTACGGCTGACTCCATACTCCGGCAACTTTGGAAAACCTCCTCGGAGTCGCGACACTCGATGTACGACACGATAAGCACTCTTTACGAACAGGCGTGACAAAAAAATCTTTTCCCAGCCTCACCCGCACCCAAGCACACGATCTCCACCATGAATGAAGGTAAGCAGTTCTTCGACGAACGATCCGCAGCCATCACCGCCATGGGGCAAGACGAAGAACTCCGACGAAAGTCGATCGACTGGATGCTTCACGCCGATGCCTACAAATACACCTACAATTTCACTTGGATGGGCCGGCCGATCATCAAGTTTCCAAACGACATGATCGCGCAGCAGGAACTCGTGTGGCGGACCAAGCCCGACCTGATCATCGAGACGGGCATCGCTCACGGTGGATCGATCATTTTCTCCGCATCCCTTCTCGAACTCATCGGAAAAGGTCGCGTCGTGGGCATCGACATCGACATCCGCAAGCACAACCGAGAAGAAATCGAAGCGCACCCCATGGCGAAACGGATAACGATGATCGAGGGCGGCAGCACCGACCCGTCCGTGTTCTCGCAAGTGAAAGAACTCGCGAAGGGGGCGGAGAGCGTCATGGTGATCCTCGACTCAAACCACAGCCACGAGCATGTCCTCGACGAACTGAAGCTGTACTCGCCGCTCGTAACCGTGGGAAACTACGTCATTCTCCCCGACACTTTCATCCAGTTCTTCCCCAAAGGCTACTACTCCGAAACGCGTCCCTGGGATGTCGACAACAATCCATGGACGGCCATCAAGGAGTTCATGAGCAAGACCGACAGCTTTGAGCACGACAGCACACCGGTCTCTAAATGCATGATCACGGAGTCGTTCGACGGCTATCTACGGCGCATCAAGTAATCGCCCGCATTTTTCCCGTCGGAGATGACCTGCCCAGCCACACCGGAGATAGTCCCGCTGATGAAAGCCCTCGCCAAACGACTCCTGAACCGCCTCGGCTACACCATCAGTCGTACCAGCACTGACACCTCCTCGGGCCCGAGCGCCTACGACCAAGACGGGCTTTGGTCGGTCCACAATCACGATTTCATGAAGGACCCCGCCTTCGCCCGGGCCTACGACCGAGGATGCAGAGCGGACGGCGACCACGGCATCCACTGGCGGGTTCATATCGCGATCTGGTCCGCGGCCACGGCGTTGCGATTGCCGGGCGACTTCGTCGAGTGCGGCGTGAACAAGGGATTCGTGAGTTCGGCCATCATGGAGTACGTTCACTGGAACACGCTGAACAGGACCTTCTACCTGCTCGACACGTTCGCCGGCCAAAACCCGGCCTACAGCAGCCCAGCCGAGATGAAGCAACACGAAGCCTTCATAAAAAAAGGCTATTACACCACCGATGCGGCTGCTGTCGTCCGGAACTTCTCGGAGTGGCATAACGTCCGGATCATCCAAGGAACGGTGCCCGAGACACTCAGGCAGATTTCATCGCCGGCGATCGCCTATCTCCACCTCGACATGAACTGCGTAGGCCCGGAAATCGCTGCGATCGAGTATCTGTGGGACAGACTGGTGCCCGGAGCGATCGTCTTGCTAGACGACTACGCCTACAGCGGCTTCGAGCCTCACAAGCGCGCTTACGACGACTTTGCCAGTCGCCATGAGCTTCTCGTTGCGTCATTGCCGACCGGCCAAGGCTTGCTCATCCGCCCCTAGACTTTCTTCGAGCAAGCCATCCCTGATCTCTTTCCATTCGCAACACACCGAGAAGCCGACGGCAATCGCGTGTGGCGTCGGCCGCAACCGGCAGCAGGGTGTCTGCCCAGAGCCTCCTCTCCTCAAAGACGCGTTACCGATGACAGACTCCGCAGAAACAGTGGATGACGATCGGCTGAAGAAGGCGTTGTCTGACCTGGGCACCAATGACGTAGCGCGGGCGAGCATGATGCGTCTGTTGCGAACGCTCGAAGCCTCGTCGGAGACCCCTTCTGGCTTCCGCGAGCGGGTACGGTGGCCGCTCGTCGAGGCTCTCATCGGTCGCAGCGAGACGCACCGAATCAGGCTCCGGAACGGTCTTCTCTTTGATCTTGGATTGGATAGCCGGATTGAGAAGGCGGCTTTGCTCAGCGCCGAGGAGCACCCGGACCATCTCTGGGAGCCACAAACCACCCGATTGCTCATCGCTCTCTCGGCGGGGGCATCGCAGGTGGTGGTGGGGGGAGCCTACATCGGCGATCAGGTGCTCCCCATCGCCCTCCAACTGCGCGACGAATCGCCGGAGGGAGTCGTGCATGCCTTTGAGCCGATGGCGATCTCCCACGGCAGGCTGCTCCACAACATCTCGATCAACAGCCTGCGGAACGTCCATGTCCACCGCCGCGGGTTGTGGGATGTCGACGACGTGCCCCTGCTCCTAGAGGGCGAACCGGCGCTGACCGGTGCGGTGGCTTCGGAGAATAGCCTTGCCCCCGCAGACAGTGCCGTGTTGTCAATCACGATTGACTCCTACGTTCGTCAGGAGAATCTGAATCGGGTCGGGTTGATCATGCTCGACACGGAGGGGGGGGAGGAACGGGCTCTTCGGGGTGCCAGCCGGCTTCTCTCGCTCCCGTTCCCCTCGGCTCCCAATCTGGTGTTCGAGGTTCATCGGGACCATGTCGATTGGACGCATGGCCTCGAGAGCACGGCGGTGGTGACGATGCTCATGAAGCATGGTTACCGAGTGTTTGCGGTGCGCGATTTTCACTCCAACGTGGCCATGCACGGACAGCCGATCGAGGTGATCCCGATCGATCGTGTCTACCTGGACGGGCCGCCCCATGGATTCAACCTCTTGGCCACCAAGGACCACGGATTGGTCGAGAGGCTCGGATTGAAGATCGTTTCGGATGTGAGTCCGAAATATCTTTTGGACAAGGATCCTGCCCTCCACCATCCCGTGGGTGGGTGGATTGACCATCGGTAGTCTCGGACACCGCGATCCCCAACAACGTTCTTCACTCATACTGGGGTCTTGTGGAAGTGTTGAATCACCTAGGAAACACACCGTGACACGCTCCCCACTCCATCCGGCCATCGGTGATTCGACCGCTCCGGCTCCACGATCGATCACGGTCGTGATTCCCACGCACAGACGGCCCGACTTTCTGCGGAGCGCGCTCGAGTCGGTTCGCAATCAATCCCGCCTTGATCTCGTCCTCGAGATCGTCGTCAGCGAAAACAGCGAAGACCCTCGCTCCGAGGTGGTGTGTCGAGAGTTCCAAGACCTGCCCGTCAGGTTCATTCGCCAGTCGCCCCCCTTTGATGCCTATCTCCACTTAGCGAGGCTTCCGACGCTGGCTGCGACGCCTCTTGTCGCCCTCCTCGGGGACGACGACATGTGGAGCCGCTACCATCTAGAGGAAGCCGCCCGACTCCTGGCGAGCGAGCCAGCGGCAGTCGCCTGCATCAACATGGCCGTGGTGGCAAACAACTCGGGAAGAGGCATCGTCGGGCCACACTCGACGCTGCTGCAGTCCAAGGTCGCTCCTTGGATCGATCGGTTTTCCGACCACTGGACGTGGGGCGCCAAAGACGTTCTGCTCGCATCGCTGCTCTGGACACCACTCAACATGTGGTCGTACGTCGGCAGGCGGGATGCCACCATCGACGCCATGACGGTGTTTGCGGAACCAGATCAAGGCACGGATGCGGATCGCTTCATGCTTTGGAGGGTCGCGAAGGCAGGACCGGTTGTGATTGGCAGGGAAGTCGGTCTTTTCTACCGGATGCACTCTGATAACGCTTGTGCCCGAATGGAGACGGAAGCCCCTGACGTTCAGAGACGGTCCTGGAGGATGAATCTCGAGCGAATGCTCGACGAAGCCGCCGAAATGGGCATTGATCCCAAGGCAGAGTGGCAGAAGACCTTCGGCGACGCCGACCTGCCGTCCATTTACACGAGTCGATATCCGATGACTGTTGAATGTCGGAATGCTCTTCTCCAGCGGTGGGGGCCTGTGCGTCAGTTGCGAGCTCCCGACGAAACGGCCGCACGATTTCTCAAGACGATGGCGAGAGAGTTATTGCCACCGTTCGTTCAGCGAGGAGTGAGACAACTTCTTGGAACGCTTCGCGGTGTCGGGCAGTGACCGCTGTCAGCGGAACGCGTCAAGGACTCGGGACGATTCAGTGTCGCGGCTTGTTTCGATCGTGGGGCCGCGTCCGATCGAGATGCCGCGACGCGGCTGTCCGCCTGGGTCAGCCCCGCCCCTGAACCCTCGTATCGCCCGATGCACGAAAACCCAACCCGGCCAGGGGCACAGAACTTCATGCCGTCCGGGTCAGGATTCCCAAGCCAGGGCCAATTCGGCTGACTGGGATTACGGCTTCCTGTCGCAATCCATGCACTCCAGGGCTTCCCTGAGCAGCGGCCGTACGAAGCGTTCGACCCCCTCGGCGCTGAGGTGGTTGGGATCCGCATACCAGCACTCTCCGTTGCCTCCGACGCTCGACCTCCCGGCTTCATTGAAGAACGGACGGGCGAGATCCAAGGTCTTCAGAGGGGCTTCGGGAAACCGCTCGAAAACAGTCCGATACGTCGAGTTCCACCGTTCATGTGTCTGCTGATCAATGCCTTCAGTGAAAACAAGTCGGCCTGTGAGGCGCGACTCGATTGCGAGTTGCTTTGGTTCCCGGCGCGTCACCGGCACGCTGTGGAACAACCACACTTTCGCGTCGACCTCGCCACAGACCTTCAGCATGGTCGCCAAGCCTGCCGCAAACAACTCGGCCGGCTCGGCTGAAGTCGACTCGGTTGCATCCGTCTTCTCGATGCCGGTCACCCCGGAATAGACGCCATCGGAACCACGATATGGCACATACCATGGCCAGTTTCCACAGAGAATCACGTTTTTCGGCTGGTGTTCGCGAATCCATGCAAGCACGTCGCGATGCCAGTGACGGGCCATCTCCTCAGTCCGTCCATTCCCGCGAATCCACGCCCCAGGGAGTGGAAATGTGCCGTCCTGGATCGCCGCCGCACCGGAGATGCCCCGCTCCGCGGCGGCGGCATCGAGCGCTTCGCTGATCATGCGCGCGTGGCTGTCTCCAACGAGAAGAAAGCATGGCCGTGTCCCGGAAGGCGGGCCGATTGCGGGGAGCTCGAGCGGGCCGCTCCATGTCGGCATCACGACGAACCTGCCCGTATCGGGACTTGAAGGCTCGACGAAATGCAGTTGCTCCGACGTGAATCGCTCCGGTATTCCGCCCATCGTGGCGATCGCCACCGACACAAAGGCGAGAAGGATGGACACGGAGACTGCCGCAGAGACGACGCGGCCCTGCGCGAGGGACAGATCGACGCGGCCTCTGGAGAACGGCTTCCGGAAGGGCTGTTCAACAAATCGCCAGGATAGCCATCCGAGGATGACCGTTGCCAGGAGTACAGCGGCGGTCCCACGGGGGCCGAGATGCACCCCACGGACGTGCCGGAGAAAGGCCATGGCAGGCCAGTGCCACAGGTAGAGCGAATAAGAAGCCATCCCGATGGCGCACAGCGGAGCCGACGACAGGACCCCCGTCACCAACGGCCTTGCACCGTTGCCGAACCCCGCGGTGATGAGGAGCGCCGCCCCCGCCACCGGCGGGAGGGCCGCAGCGGCAGGAAAAGGCGTGCTGCGGCCGTAGGCAAAGCAGGGCACCAGCACGCCCGCCGCCCCGATCAGGGCGATGAGATTCCGTTGCGCCAGGGAAGCCTTCACCATCCGTTTTTCAACACCGGGAGCCGCCAGAGCAAGGATCGCTCCAGTGAGCAGCTCCCAGCACCGGAACGGCAGCAGATAGAACACGGCCTGAGAATGACTCGCAAGCATTCCCACGCTGGCGGCAAAACTCGCGATCCCAATCACACTGCAGGCGCAGATCTTGAGTCGCGGCGACCACCGAGCCATGGCGATGAGAGCGAAGGGGAACAGAATATAAAA
>CANGGC010000018.1 GCA_947453125.1 Planctomycetaceae bacterium
ATACCACTGCATAAAAAAATATTTTTATTAATTAAGTTCAAACATAGCTTCTATTTCTACTGGAATATTCCCAGGAAGAGAGCCCATTCCTACTGCACTTCTTACACCCACTCCATTATCTGGCCCCCTTTTCCGGGGCCGAGATGGCGATCGTCGCCAGCCGTCGCGGTCGGCTCCGGCAGATGGCCGAGGCCGGCGACGCGGCGGCGAGGACGGCCCTCGAACTCGCATCGAGCCCCGACCGTTTCCTGCCGACCGTTCAGATCGGGATCACGCTCGTCGGCACCCTCGCGGCGGCCTACGGCGGCGACCGGCTGGTGAGCGACCTGGCCGAATGGCTCGGCTCCGTCCTTCCGCCCGGGCTGGCGGGCGCCGCCCGATCGATCGCCCTGACGATGTTCGTGGGGCTGCTGTCGTTCTTCACGCTCCTCCTCGGCGAACTGGTGCCGAAGCGACTGGCGCTGCGCAGGGCCGAGGCGCTCGCCTGCGCCGTCGCCCCGGCGATGCATCTGTTCGCACGAGTGGCGACCCCTCTGGTGTGGATGATGAGTTGGTCGACCACCGCGATGCTGTTCCTCCTCGGCGCCCACAAGCAGGACGGCCCGACGGTGTCGGTGGACGACATCGAGCACCTCCTCGAAGCGGGGCGGGCAGAGGGGATCCTCGAACCAGTGGAGCAGGCCGTCGCGACCGAGGCACTGCGGCTCGGCGAACGGAGCGTCCGCGACATCATGCGGCCGCGGATCGATCTCGATGCCCTCGACATCGCCACGCCCCCCGGCGAGGTGCTCGGGGCGATCGCGATGGCGGGCTACTCGCGACTCCCCGTCTACGACGGCTCGCTCGACCACATCCTCGGCTACGTTGCCCTCAAGGACGTGCTCCGGCAGAACTGGATGGGCTGGCCGATCGAGCTGCGGAAGATCCTCCACAAGGCGCTGTTCGTGCCCGAGACGATGCCGCTCGACCGCCTCCTGGAGATGTTCCAGAAGGAGAAGAATCACCTCGCGATCGTCCTCGACGAATACGGTGGCACCGAGGGGATGGTGACGCTCGAGGACGTACTCGAGGAACTCGTCGGCGAGATCCATTCCGAACACCACCGCGACCGCGACACGCCCTTCGTCGACCGGGGAGATGGGTCGTGGCTCGTCGACGGCGGGGCCGGCGTGGAGGCCCTGGCCGAGGTGTTCGGACTCCGGCTCGATCCCGGCCCCCGCGACTATTCGACGGTGTCGGGCCTCGTCCTGGCCAGACTCGAGCGGATTCCCTCCACGGGCGATAAGACCGACTGGCAGGGGCTGTCGATCGAGGTGGTCGACATGGACGGCCGCCGGATCGACAAGCTCCTCATCAAGAAGCGTTGATCGAAGAAGCGTTGATCACCGCCGCCGGTGGGTTTTTCAGCCACCGTCATCCCAGCGTCCCGAATCCGGCTCTCGACATCTGCAGGCCGGTCACGGTCCCGGCGGGCGGGCGTCCGGCGGCACTTCCAACTCGCGGGTCTCGCCAGTCGGTCGGGGGGTGTTCACCGGAGGAGTGTTTGGGTCGCCCGACATTCCGGCCGGCATCGGCGGCGGAGCGATGGGGAGCGAGCGATCGACGACATCCTGGAGCACGAAAGGCTTCGGGAACGGTTCGTCGAGCTGCTCGAGCACCTTCCGGTAGCGGACGATGTAGTCGTTGATGTCCTCGTTGGTGATCGTGTCGTTGCGGAGGATCGTGGAGGCGTCGAGCACCTCCCGCCAGGCAACGAACGCATCCTCGTAGAACTTCTTCGCCGGCTGCAGGCGGGCATTCTCAAACTCCTTCGCCGCCGACCAGGTCGCCTCGCGGGCCCGCAGCGCCGGTTCGGTGACCTCCGACTCGCAGCAGGCACGCCAGAAGTCGAAGTTCACGATCTCCCGGTAGCGATTGATGATCTCGGCGGTCTCGTTGGCTTCGAGCCACTGCCGGGAGAGATCGCGAGCCTTGTCACGAACGTCGGCCGGCGCCTCGCGGGCGACCATCGGCCAGCTGACCCGCGTCATCTCCCCCGCCGCATAGGCTGCCCGCTGCTGGGCATCAGTGCGGTCCATCGGCGGCACCGCGACGGCCTCCTTCATCTCCGGCGCAAGCGCGTCACGGAGCCTCTCCTCCATCCCCAGGAATTGGCCGGGGAGGAGCTTTTCGAGCTCCTCGTTGATCCGCGACGCACGCGACAGCTCCTCCTCCCGGAGGCCGAGCCGGATCGGCACGTCCCAGGTGGTGGGGATCTCGCGGACGGCGAAGTCGCGCATCTCCTTCCCTGCCTTCTCCCAGGCGGCCCGCGCCGCCGAGCCGAACGAGCCGTCTTCCTCGAGGGCTCGCGCGTAATTGATCATCGTCATCATCGGTTCGCTGTGGAAAATTAGCGCCGTCGTCTTCAGCGGGGCCCCCGAGTCGGCGAGTTGCTGGCCGGCGTGATACTTCTCGTTCCCAACGAGCCAGTTGTCGCGTTCCGGGAGCGTCCGGCCCGGTCTGTCTCGCTCGTGGAAATCGTCGTCAGCCTTGAAGAGCCGACGGTATTGCACCTTCTCGTCGGCGCGGCCGATCTTCTGCCCGATGAACCAGCCCATCCGCCCCTGCAACCGCGGCTCGCGCTGGTTGTAGCCGATCCCCTGACGGAGAAACTCGATCCCCTTCATCACCCAGGCGTAGCGGTCGTGGTAGTCGTCGAACTCGACCGAGATGTTGTAGGAGAGGTTGTGGGCCTGAAAATCCCAGACGGAGTAGAAGTTGGGCTGGAGCTTCGTCATCTGCTCGAGGGCCGCCGAGAGATTCGTCCAATCCTCCACCTTCTTGTAGTGGTTGGCCCGATCCCAAAGGAGCGTCACGGCCACGTTCTTGAGGCCGAGCGTCGCCAGGCGGATCGTCTCGCTCGTCGGATCGACATCGCCGAGATTCGCCTGGGAGAGCCCGAACTGCTTCCGCAGTTGCGCGAGCTTACCCCCCTCGCTCGTCGAGTCGGCCGGCTGGCTCAGCGCCGAGAGCGGCACGAGGAGCGCGGCGATGCCGACCAGCGCCAGGAGCGTCGAAGGACGCAACCCGAACCATGAACCACGCCCTGCCGATGGCTTTCCGGTCGGGGCGCTTCCGCGACCCCGCCCATCCTGCCCGGAGGGACTGCCGCCAGAAGAATCGTTTCCGTGGATCGACTGCCGATTCATGACGCCACCTCCCGTGCCCGCAGGCACAAGGCACCGATGATGAAGAACGCCAAGAGATATCCAAACGTCTCGGCGGAATGCGCCAAGATGAGATCAAAGGGAATGTCGAAGCCGCTGGAGACGAAGTCACCCGTCCCGAGCGAGGAGAGCGAGGGGAAGATCGCAGCCCCCAGACGCATCGGGGCCATGAGCACCGTGTCGATCCCCTTCATCGCGGCCACGAACGGGCTCTGCTCGAGGTCGAGTGTGATCGAAGTCTGCGTCACGAGCCGGTAGAACGACTCGATCGGCCCGCCGCCGGGGGCGATCGTCGAATCCCCCGTTACCTGGCTCTCGAAGAGCCGCTGGATGAACTCGCGGAACAGACCGACGAGGACCACCGAGAGCGTGGCGAGGAGGGCGACAGGCCCGGCAAGAAACGTGCTGAACATCACGCCGAGAGCCGTCACCAACAGCATCGAGAACCAGATTCCGAGGCAGCTCTTGAGGTAGTTCCAGGCGAATGACCCGTTGCCGCTGCGGATGTAGAAGTCGGCCTGGGCGACGCCGAAATACTGCCCCGGCTCGAGGCACTGGAGGACGATCTCCACCTTGCCGTCGGAGACGATGTCGCGGTAGAGATCGACCTGCTTCGTGCCGCCATCGGTGGTGGTGGTGGAGAGGGCCAGCGGCACCTTCCATTCGTCGATCGTGAACTCCTTGGCCGTGAAGTAGCGTGGGTCGGACTGGAGCCCGCTGGTCGGATTGCGCACGCGGACGCTTCCGGCGATCCCCTTCTCGATGTTCCCCTTGTGAGTGCGGAAGACGCGGACGAGCATCTCGAGCGGCAGCCCGTCGGGGAAATCCGCTGCGTTTACCCCTTCAAACGTCCAGATGGCCGCGGCGAGTTTCCCCCCCTCGATGTACTGGCGGTAGGACCACTCGGCCCCGACACTGATCCCCTTGGCGCTGGCCTGCCCCTGGCGGTCGAGGAATCGCAGCGTGCCCCGGAGGGGCTTGCGTGCCTCGAGGAGGCCGAGCGGTGGCGTGAGGCGATAGCCGGTCTTACCGCCGCTGGTCACCGCCTCGATCTCGTGGCGATGCCCTTGAATGTGGTCAGTGCGCCCGCTGCCGTCGGCCGACAGTTCGATCCGGTGGCGGTGGCCGCGGTCGAGGCTCGTGCGCCCCTCGTACCCGGTCACGGTGCCGTCTTCGGAGCGGATCTCGATGACATCCTCCGCCGTGAGTTCGTGGCCGTGCTGCACGCTGCGCACGACGAACCCCCAGCCCACGGCCCCCATCACGGCCAGCAGCGCCGTGCCGACCACGGAAAACCCGAGCATGCGGCCCAGGACCACCTCCCCGGTTCGCACCGGCTTGGTGGTCACCGTCTGGATGGCCTTCGCCTTGAAGTCGGCCGGGAGGCTGAAGACGGAGAGGATCAGGGTCACCATGCAGACGAGGAAGTTCGTCGCGGTGAGGATGAATCCGAGGTAGAGCTTGCCCGGGTTGACGCTCGTCGGGTCGAGGAACCAACCGGCGAAGAGCACGAGGATCGCGAACAGCGCGAGCACCACCAGAACGTTGCGCCGTAGCGCCTCCTGGATGGCGAGCCTGGCCAGCGCCCAGATCCGCCGCGGGGCCATCCCGGCGAGGTCCTGAACACCGGAGAGGATCCCCCGGTAGACACGGTCACCGGCCTGCAACGGCCCGTACACCGCCGACTGCACGAGCCAGGCTGCCGCGGCGGCAATCACCGCGACGAGACTCGCGGCGAACAGATACCAGAGGAACGCCGGGCCGATCCACTGCGAGAACTTCGGAATCGCCTCTTCCAGAACCATGTGCCGCTGCCCCGCTGCGTGTCACCGCCCACCAGACCCATGTTGCACGATCAAACCGGCCCAAAACGCTCCCACCTCAGCCCCAGCCCGCAGATCCGTCCTACCCCTGACGGGCACGTCGGCCAGGCCGCGCCTCGGTATCGCGAACGACGTCGAGGAACAGGTCTTCGAGGGTGGTGCGTGGATTGCCGATCTCGACATCCTCCCCCCCGTGGCGCCGGAGCACTTCGCGGATCTCCTCGGTCGCCGCGGCCGACAGCCCCTTGGCCCGGATCTGCGTGACGTCGGTGACCCGGAGGAGATCATCGACGCGACCGAGTTCCTTGAGCTCGCCCTGATGGAGAACCGCGATCCGATCACAGACGTCCTCGACGTCGGCAAGGAGGTGAGACGACATGATGACCGTCTTCCCCTTCTCCCGCAGTTCGATGATGAGGTCCTTCATCTCGCGCGTCCCGATCGGGTCGAGCCCGCTGGTCGGCTCGTCGAGGATGACCAGTTCGGGATCGTTGATCAGCGCCTGGGCGACGCCGATGCGTCGGGTCATGCCCTTGGAATACTCGCGGAGTTGACGCTTGCGATCGCGCTCCAGGCCGACGCGCTTGATGAGGGCTGCCGCACGGCGCTTCCGCTCGTCGGGGGGCATGTCGAAGAGGCGACCGTAGAAGTCAAGCGTCTCCTCGGCGTCGAGAAATTTGTAGAGGTACGACTCCTCGGGCAAGTAGCCGATCCGCTCGTTCTTGGAGACGTCTGTCGCATCCTTGCCGAACACGAACGCCTCGCCCGACGTCGGGAAGATGAGCCCGAGGAGGAGCTTCATCGTCGTCGTCTTCCCGGAACCGTTGGGGCCGAGGAGTCCGAAGATCTCGCCGCGACGGATCTCCAGGTCGAGCGGCTTGAGGGCCACCTTTTTGCTCCGGCCCCAGAAGTCCCGGTAGGTCTTCGCCAAGTTGCGGGCCTCGACGATCACCTCGCCATGCTCCCGCCTCACCGACCGTTCCTGCGCTGCCATGGAACCTTCCTCGTGATGCCCGAACTTCGTTCGTTCGACCGGCGAAACCTGCCGAAAACCCCCACCAACAATGCAACCACCACGTTGTACAGACAAGTCGCCAATTGTGTAGGGGCCCAAGCCCCGAACAGAGCCCCCGAACAGAGAGCCCACGGAACGGCGCCGGAGGGGAGTCTCCCGGGCCGGCCGCTGCCCCCCCCGAAAGGCGTCGCCAAGCCATTGCCCCCGGGCCGGGCAGACCCTGAGCCCGGCGTTTCGATCCACTCGCCATGTACGCAGCTGACCGTCCGATGGTTTGCCCCTGCCGGCCCCCAGAAGGTTGACACCGACGAGCGGAAGGAGATAATTCATTATCGAGAATGAGTCTCAATATCGTCTTGGAGCACTGTTTTTATCATGAAAGCCTTTGGAAATAGCTCCGAGTGTGGTGCCTGCAGGGGCCCGCAAGCAGCCCCGGATCGCGGCGCTTTCACGCTCGTTGAACTGCTGGTGGTGATCGCCATCATCGGCACCCTCGTCGGCCTTCTTCTTCCCGCGGTCCAGGCCGCCCGGGAAGCGGCGCGACGGATGCAGTGCCAGAGTCATCTCCGCCAATGGAGCCAGGCGGTCCAGAATCACGAAGCATCGCGTCGATTTCTCCCCTCTGCAGGCGAGTTCCCGGAGAGCAACTGGAGCGCCCTTGCCCGCCTCCTGCCATTCGTTGAAGAACAGGCCCTCCAGCGCCTGATCGACTTCTCCAAGCCCTACTCCGAACAGCCGGCAGTCACCCCCTATCGCCTGCCGTTGGGCATTTGCCCCAGCGAACCCAACGACCGGCCGCGGCTCGCGGCAACGCCGACCGGCGCGACCCACTATCCGGTGAACTACGGCGTCAACGAAGGAACGTGGTTCATCTATCAGCAGTCGACCGGGCAGAGCGGTGATGGCGTGTTCCGGGTGGGAGTGCGAACACGGATGTCCGAGATCCTTGACGGCACATCGGCAACCCTCGCACTCGCCGAGGTTCGCGCTTATCAGCCATTCACCGGATCGGCGTCAGGCCCGGTGACGACGAACGCTGCCATACCGTCGTCGCCCGCGGAACTTGTGGTGTACGGGGGGACCCGCAAAGAGACGGGGCACACCGAATGGGTCGACTTCAAGGTCTACGAGACTGGATTCACGGCGACATTCCCGCCGCGCGGAGGCCGGGGAACCGCGGACAAAGCCGATATCGACTTCGTCTCAAGCCCTGAGGGGAAGGTCGCGACAACGCCCACGTACGCGGCCGTCACCGCACGGAGTTATCACCCAGGCCTCGTCAACGCAGCCTGGGTCGACGGAAGCGTTCGCCCGGTGATGGAGGACGTCTCTCTGGACGTCTGGAGAGCGATGGCCACCCGCAACGGGGGGGAAAGCGGGTCACTCGCTCCCTGACGGCCGATCGACAAGGGCCAAAAGCCACTTCCCCGACGACTTTCCTGTCACCGACGCTCAGCGGCCCAGAGCCTGGCTGGCGCTCGGCGTCACCGGCTCCGCAGCCTCCGCCGCAGCGGCCCGCTCGCTGGCCACGGCGACCGAGCGGTGCGCCATCATCAGTTCGTTCGCGGTGAACCAGGCATCATCGGGGCGACCAAGCCGGTCGATCTTCTTGGCGGAGAGTTCCTCCCAGGTGAGCCCGTTGGCAACATGCCACGTGGCTGCTTGGGCGACCTTCTGCGACAGCTCTCCACGGCCCAGAGCCTCCAGGAGCGACTGCAGCTTGGGATCGGTGGAGAAGGATTCGAGGGCAACGAGCTTGTAGGCCATCCGGCTCGAAGGCTCCTTCTTGCCATGCTCGAGGCAGACGGTCGTGATCCGCATCGTCTTGGTTTTTTCCGGGGGCACCGAGAAGGCGCCACCCGGCATCCCCCCCATGCCACCGCCCATGCCGCCCATGCCGCCACCCATGCCGCCCATGCCACCACCCATGCCGCCCATACCGCCACCCATCCCACCGCCACCCATCGCCTGTCCACCACCCATGCCACCGCCCATGCCACCCATGCCTCCGCCCATGCCACCCATGCCACCACCCATGCCCCCCATGCCACCCATCTGTCGGAGCACGGGCACGCCGGCGTAGGCCGCCGGCATCTTCAGCGTCAGCGGCTTGCTGGACTTGTTGGTGACGAGGATCTGCGCGGAGCGCGAGTCGTTTGGGATGAACTTCACCGTCACAAGGCCGGCAGATTCGGCGTCGAGGACATCGTGGACCACCGCCGTCGGCCTGCTGGCCGGCTGTTTCGATGTTCCGGCGTCGCGGGCTTGCGCCACCACGGCAGTCAACGAGAGCGCGATCAGGCCGAGGAAAGCGGTCAGTGAGCGGGCCATGGCAAAACCCTTTGATGCCGGAATCGAGCCGGTGCGAGGAGGATTCGAGGGGCGGAACACCGGGCTGCCGGAGAAGCTGCCCTCCCCCCTCTCGAATCTAGTATGCCTTCGGTTTCTGGTGAGGGAAATCGAGAGGGGATGCCGAGGGATTGCCGGTCGGGGGGGTGGTGCCGATCAAAGGGCCGAACACCAAGCACATGACCGGGGGCCAGGGCCAAAAAAGAAACCCCAGGGGGGGAACCCCTGGGGTTTGCTGGTGATCAGATTGCGGCCGTCCGGCAGACCGGACAGTCCGATTCAACGCTTGGAGAACTGCGTGCCACGGCGGGCACCGCGGAGACCGTACTTCTTCCGCTCCTTCATGCGTCCGTCTCGGGTGAGCAGCCCGCCTTGACGGAGCGGTTCGGCAAGTTCGACGTCGAAGCTCTTCAGAGCCCGGGCGATTCCGAGCCGGCAGGCACCAGCCTGGCCGGTCGGCCCGCCGCCGTCGACGGTGATGTCCACGTTCACGGCCGACTGCCGACCGACGACCTCGAGAGCACCGGAAACGAGCACCCGATCCTTAATCGCGGGAAAATAGGCCCCGAGCTCACGACCGTTGACCTTGATGGTGCCGTTGCCGGGACGCAACCGCACCCGGGCCACCGCCGTCTTGCGTCGACCGGTGGCGAGCACATCGCCGTTGTTGCGCACACTTCTCGTTCCCTGCTCGGTCATCGAATGAGTCCTCGTGTCAGGATCCGGATTCAGCGATCGGACCCGGTGTCAGTGGTGTGGATGGGGAGGTGAAAGTCAGCGGGCCGCCAGTTCGAGCGTCTCCGGCATCTGGGCCTGGTGGGGATGCTCCGCACCGGCATAGACCTTGAGTTTGTCGTGCATGTGCCGGCCGAGACGGGTCTTCGGGAGCATGCGGCGAACCGCCTCGTCGATGATCAGTTCCGGCCTGCGCTCGAGGCGATCGGCGGCGGTCTCCGACTTGAGCCCCTGGTAACCGGTGTACCAGCGGTAGAGCTTCTGCTGCCACTTCTTGCCGCTGAACTGAACCTTTTCGGCGTTCACGATGACGACGAAATCGCCGGTATCAACGTGCGGCGTGTAGGTGGGGCGATGCTTTCCCATGAGAATCATCGCGACCTCGCTCGCCAACCGGCCCACCCGCTTGTCGGTCGCGTCGACCAGCCACCAGCGCTGCTCAACCTCGCCCTGCTTCGCCATGAACGTCTTCATTGATCCCGATGTCCTCTTTTGTCCGCGGTTCGTCGTGGCCCGCAGCCTCGTTGACCGGCAGGCGCGAACCCTCTCGACGGAAGCCCCGGAGGATACCAATGCCCGCCGCCCCGGGCAAGCGACCTCCGCAGGCCGCGGAAAGAGGCCGATTCACCCCTTCCCCCCGCCTCCGGAGCCATCGCCCAGCACCCCTTCCCAGAGGCTATCGGAGAGGAGGAGGCCCGATCTTGTGAGTCGGACCCGGGCGCCGTCATCGACGGCCCAGCCGTTGGCCACCCATCCCCGCACCAAATCCCCGGCCAGATCGTCGAAAGAAAGCCCGCTCTCCTTCCGGAAATTTTCGCGAACGATCCCGTCCCGCCGCCGCAAGCCCACGACAATCCGCTCCCGGGCCGCCCCCTCCGCCGTCATCCGGTCGTGGTCGGCAGCGGGGTCGAACCCCGCATCAACCCGCCGCATCCAGGCGAAGGAGCTGCGGTGGTTGGTGGTCCTCGTTCGGCCGTCAAACCGGGCGGCCCCGGGCCCGAAGGCCTCCCAAGGGCGGCAATCCCAGTAGCGTTCGTTGTGCCGGCAACGGTGTCCGGGGCGGGCAAAGTTCGAAACTTCGTAGTGCTCGAAGCCTCCCGCTTCCAGCCGCTCGATCGCCCCCTCGAACATCCGCCGTTCGAGATCCTCCTCGGCACGCTCGAGGACCCCACGGTTGAGGAGGCCGATGAATCGCGTGCCCCGTTCCCAGGTGAGGCAGTAAACCGAGACATGGTGGACCCCGAGGGCGAGAACGTCGTCGAGATCCCGTTCCACCTCGGCGAGTGACTGGCCCGGTGCTGCCGTCATGACATCGATGTTGACGGCCAGACCGGCGCCGAGGAGGAGGGCGACGGCACGTCGCACCTGCTCGGGCGTGTGATCCCGGTCGAGGGCCGCGAGGGTGCGGGCCGACAGCGACTGTGCGCCGAGACTGACCCGGCTCACCCCGCAGGCCACCACCGCCGCCACGAGCGCCGCATCGACATCGGCCGGATTGGCCTCGATCGTCACCTCGGCGCCGGCCACGGGGGCGAGACGGCCGGCGAATGCCCCCCACAATCGCCGCAGCCCTTCAGCGCCGAGGTGGGACGGGGTGCCCCCCCCGACATAGAGCGTGTCGAGGTCGAGAGGGACGGAGAGACGCCCGAGTTCCTGCCGGATCGCCCCGAGGTAGCGATCGACGAGATCATCCCGTCCGGCAACGACGGCGAAGTCGCAGTAGCCGCAGCGGTGCCGGCAGAACGGGACATGAACGTAGGCGGCCCGGGGCGATTCCACGGCAACTGACACGGTGGCACCTTCGTCCACGACCACCTCAGAGCCACACCTGGAGTCGGCCCCCGAGCATATCGGGAAGCCGCTTGGCGAGGATGCGGAGGATCCGTTCGTCGGTGTACCGGGTGGAGAAATGGCTGGCAATCACCACCTCGTTGCGGAACCGGTCGCGCCGGGCGAGGAAATCGTCGAGGTGCATGTGCCCGAACTTGTGGATCCGATCCTTGCGGTGATTGTGGGCCACGAAGGTGAGCTCCGTGATCAAAATCATCGCCTCGAACATCGCCGGACAGCGGTCGAGCCCCTCGGGGGAACTGTCGCCGAGATAGGCCACCAGCGGAGTGCGCACCTCGTGCGTCACGTCGGTGCCGGAGAGCCGCAGATCGCGGATCTTTTCCCCCGGCAAACCGTGATATTCCTGCTTGAGCTTGCGCCGCCGCTCCCAGACGACGAAGCCGACGCTCGGCAGCGTGTGCGTCGTCTCCGAGACGGTGACGACATGCTCGCGCGAGAGTTCGATCTCGTCGCCGGGGCGGGCGGGGAGGAGCGTGCAGGGGAGCCGCCCGCGGTCGAGCCGCGACACTGCCTTGAGGAGCTTCTCGATCGGCTCGATCGACGCCTCCGGGACGTAGATCGTCGGCGGCTCCATCTTCATCATCCGCCGCCGCGCCACGTACACCGGGAGGGCGGCGATGTGGTCGAGATGGGTGTGGGAGAGAAACCACGTCCCCGTCGCCATGAACGCCCAGGGCTGGGCCCCGAGATCGAATCCGAGCTTCAGCTCCGGGATCCGCCAGTAACTCTGGACTGCCGCCCGGGAATAGCCCTGGATGGTGAGCCCCTTGTGGACGAGCGTGCGGAGCGGGGCGTTCTCGATCATGCAGGGGGGTCGGCGGCTGGAGGGGGGTCGGCTCGGAACGACGCTCCGGCAGCCGGGGACGGCGCCGAGGTCGTGGTGGAGGACGCTGAGGCGGGGGAGCCGGTCGCGGCGAGGGGCACCGTGGGGGGAGGTTGCGGAACGACCGGAGGGGTCTCGAGCCAGATCTCGTCGAAGAGGGCCTCCTGCCGGGCTGCCAGCCGGTGGCGGCGGATCAACTCGAGGATCGCCAGAAACATACCCACGAGGCGCGACCGGGGCATAGCCTCCTCGAACAGCTCCGAGAAAGCCACCTTCCCCCGCCCCGTGACGAGCCCCTCGATCCGCTCCATGTGGGTCTCGATCGGCGTATCGTCGTGGACGATCTGGCGGGGACGACGTTTCTCCCGCTTCCGCAGCACGCGCGACATGGCCCCGACGAGGTCCCAGACATGGACGTCGCCGATCGACACTTCCGCGGTCTGCCCCCGCCCCGTGGGTACGTCGGCCATGACGCGGGCAAAGCGGAGGTCCCACCGCCTGGCCCGGTCCTCGAGGTGGACGGCGGCGTCGCGATACTGCTTGTACTCGAGCAATCGCTGGACGAGATCCTCGCGGACCAGCTCCACCGGCTCCTCGGTCTCCTCGGGACGGGGCACGAGGGCCCGCGCCTTGATCTCGAGGAGCACGCTCGCCAGCTCCACGAACTCCCCGACCTGATCGATCGCCAGCGCCTCGAGCACCTCCAGCGACGCAATGAACTCCGTGGCGATGACGGCGATCGGCACCTCGGCGATGTCCACTTCCTGCCTTTTGACAAGGAACAGGAGGAGGTCCATCGGCCCCGAGAAGACGTCGGTGGCGACCTTGAACTGCACGCCGGCCTCTGGGGATGGGGGGACGAACGGGGGCCGCGGCCTGGCGGGGACGACTTTTTCCACGGACAGCTAAGCGCATTTGCCGGAGAAACGCCCGTCGTGTCAATGCCGGGAGCCGCGGCTGTGCGGTAGGATGGAGGCCATGAACCCCGACATTCTCTGGGCCCCATGGCGATTGGCCTACGTTCAGGGGGCCCCTGCCCCGCGACCGCAACCGGTGGAACCCGCCACCTGGCGGGCCGGCGCCGATCGGACCTGCTTCCTCTGCCGAGCGGCTTCAGCGTCCCCCGAGCACGACCGCGAGCTTGGGGTTGTCGTGCGCACCGGCTCGAGTGTCGTGGTGCTCAACCGTTTCCCGTATGCCAACGGCCATCTCCTCGTCGCGCCGCTCGACCACCGGGCCACACTCGCCGACCTCGACCGCGACCAGCTCCTCGATCTCCAGGAACAGCTCGTCGTCTGGTGCCGGCGGATCGAGACCGGGATGGAGGCCCACGGCTTCAACATCGGCCTCAACGTCGGCGCCGTTGCCGGGGCGGGGCTTCCGGGGCATCTCCACTGGCATCTCGTGCCACGCTGGCCGGGGGATGTGAACTTCATGCCCTCGGTGGCGGGCGTGAAGGTGCTCCCCCAGTCGCTCGATGCCCTCTGGCAGCAGCTCCGCGGCGCGGAGCTCCCCCGCCCATGACCGATCGAACTTCCGCCCCCCCCGCCTCCTGGCTCCCAGACTGGCGGGCGCGGGAGGCAACGATCCTCGCCCCCTGGGCGATGCATGCGGCCGACTCGCGCGGGCGCGTCCACGAAGAGCAGCCCCACGCTTTCCGCAGCCCCTACCAGCGCGACCGCGACCGAATCCTCCACTCCGCCGCCTTCCGCCGCCTCGCCCACAAGACCCAGGTGTTCACCGGATACCACGGCGACTACCACCGCAGCCGGCTGACACACACCCTCGAGGTGACGAGCATCGCCCGGACGCTCGCCCGGGCGTTGGCCCTCAACGAGGATCTCGTCGAGGCGTTGGCGATGGCCCACGACATCGGCCACCCCCCCCTGGGGCATGCCGGGGAGGATGTCCTCGACGAGCTGCTCGTCGATCAGGGGGGCTTCAACCACAACGCCCAGGCGCTGCGGATCATGGAGCTCCTCGAATCCCGCTATCCCGGATTTCCCGGCCTCAATTGCTCCCTTGAGGTGCTCGATGGGCAGGCGACACGCCGCAAGGACGGCAGCGGCGCCCCGCCGATCCTCGAGACGCAGGTGGTCGACGCCGCCGACTCGATCGCCTACGACACGCACGACGCCGACGACGCGGTGGAGCTGGGTCTTGTCCCGCTGGAGGAGCTCCTCGAACTGCCGCTGGTGGTCGCTGCGGCCGAACGCGTCCGCGAGCGTCACGGCCG
>CANGGC010000019.1 GCA_947453125.1 Planctomycetaceae bacterium
CGTCGACTACATGATCCACCACCTCCTCTCCCACTCCGACACCCCCGACTGGCTCAAAGTCAACCAGTTCTTCATCGGGCAGCTGGCCCATATCTGCCGCCGGCTCGACAGCGTCCAGGAGGGGGAGCGGACGGCGCTGGACAACACCGCGATCCTCTACTGCTCGAGCATGATGAGTGGCCATCACGACGCCTCGCAGCTGCCGGTCGTGCTCGTCGGTGGCGGTGGCGGAAAGATCGCCGGCGGCCGGGTGCTCGACTATTCGGGCCAGGAGCAGCGGCAGATGTGCCGGCTTTACATGTCGCTCCTCGATGTCTGCGGGACCCCGGTCGACTCGTTTGGCGACGCGACGGCGAAGCTCGCCGAGATCTGACGGCCGCGGGGTGGAGCGCGAAACGCGGAGGGGAGTCTCATGCAACGGGTGAATCCCTCAGTTCGTCGTGTTGCGTCGTGTGGTCTGGCGATCGCGTTCCTCGTGGTCTTCGCCGCGCTCGCTCAGGCCCAGTCCGCCGCTAAGGAGAATCGGGAGAAAGCCACGCCGGCCGGGGTGACCGACATCATCTCGGTGGCCGGCGGCGGTGAGATCCGCGGCGCGGTCGTGAAGCGTTTTCCCGACGGCACGCTCGATGTGGCGGTGCAGCGTGACTGGCTCGATGCCCATGCCCC
The DNA here is from genome assembly GCA_947453125.1 of Planctomycetaceae bacterium. Taxonomy (GTDB): domain Bacteria; phylum Planctomycetota; class Planctomycetia; order Pirellulales; family UBA1268; genus QWOP01. The sequence continues at coordinate 667 of CANGGC010000019.1, forward strand.
CGAGGCGGCAGGGGCCCTCCTGGTCGAGGAACGCCTGCAGACGCGAGCCGTGATGGAGTCGCTTTCCCAACGCCTCACGGACACGATCGCAGGTCTGCCGGAGAGTCGCACGCGCACCCTCGGGCTGCTGCGCCGCGAGGCCGATCGCATCGATGCCTGGCTGGCGGCAGCCGAGCAGGCCAGGGCACGCGATGAGGCAGGGCAGGGGGACGCAGACGCCGATCCGAATGACCGGTCGGTGCGCCCCCCGGCCGCCAGACGTGGCGAGACGCAATTCACGCTCCTGCGGATCGGCCCCAAACGCGTGCAGAAGGTGCGGCCGAGCGGTCAGAATGCGCAGCGCGTCGCCCGCTGGGCGTGGAGTGAGCGGCTGGAGGATGTCGAGGGGCGCTCGGCCGCGGATCTCTCCAAGGAATTGAAGGCGCGAGGGATCGATCCGCTCTCCCCGCCGCCGGGGCTCGGCGACCGGCTGCCGCCGTTGCCACAGGACGATCGGGAGTGGGCGACGCGGATGGCGCTGGTGGAGGATGCGCTTGGCGATCCCGTGGCTTTCCAGGGTTTTGGCGATACGGTCGTGAAGACGGGGGACACGGATGGGGGACTCGCGGGAATCCTTCCACAATTGGGGCAACTCCTCGGCGGCGGCAACGGGGGGATCGGGGGGCTCGGGCTCGACGACGTTCTCGGTGGGCTCAAAGACGCCGGTCTCCCTGGCGTGCCGGTGATACCGCCCGGAGCTCACGGTCCGAATCAGCGTGGCAGGCCGGCTGACACATGGCTCGCTTCGGCCCGGGCCCAGGCGGCCGATGCCGGGAGATACCGGGCGACGCGAGTCAAAGTGGATGGAGCGAATGGCCGGGCGGAGGTGGAATCGGTGTTCGAGGTCCGCATGGCCGACGGCACGTGGGAGACGATCTGGCGCGAGGTTCAGGTCGCCGACGCGGCGCAGGCCGACGAGGCGGCAGTGGAGCGGATCACGGCCGACGAGCGGATCAGCGGGCTTCTCCAGGCGATCCGCGGCGTGGGAATCGTCAGCGAGGCGAATATCATGCAGGCGATCCGCGTCGGAGCCGCCACCATGGCAGCCCAAGGGGCTGTCGACAACGCCTTCAACGACTTTCGCAGCCGTCATATCCAGCGTCTCGACGGCCCACCGCTGCGTTGGGACGGCCGGTAGCGGACTGTGCAACAATACTTCAGGATCCCTTCCAATTCCCCTCGGAGTAGCGTGATGCCCGCCGACACCCCTTCCCTCTCGCGCCGCCAGCTCCTCGCCGCCGCCCCGGCCGCCCTCGCGATCGCCACCGCATCGGCGATTCCCGCGCGTGGCGCCGATCGATCCGCGGCGCCAATCGATACGCTCATCGAGCCCCCTGCCGGAAAGAAGATTCTTCTTTCCTGCAAGCTCGGCATGATCGCCGGTGAGGCTGGCGGGAAGGCGCTGTCGCTCGTCGAGCGGCTCTCGATGGCGGCCGCTGCCGGCTTCGACGGTGTCGATCTCGATCAAGCCGGCGGGATCACCACGAGCGAAGCCCGCACTGCGGTTCGTGAAAGCGGCGTCTTCGTCCATAACGCCATCAACCACGAGCACTGGGGGAAGCGGCTGACGAGCCCGAATCCCGACGACCGGGCCACCGCGGTCGCCAACCTCGAGCACTGTCTGCGTGTCTCCCACGCGGCCGGTGGCAGCGGCGTGCTGATCGTCGTCGGCCAGGGGGGAGACGGCCCCGAGGCGGAGATCGAGGATCGCTGCCGCACCGAGATGAAGAAGGTGCTGCCGCTGGCGGCGTCACTCGGGCAGCCGATCCTGATCGAGAACGTCTGGAACCGGATGATGTACGACCACGACGCGCCCCCGGAGCAGGGGCCGGAGCGGTTCATCGCCTTCGTCGACAGCTTCAAGAGCCCGTGGGTGGGAATGTATTACGACATCGGCAACCACTGGAAATACGGCCAGCCGAAGGATTGGATCCACAAGTTCGGTCACCGCTGCGTGAAGCTCGACATCAAGGGCTTCAGCCGGAAGAAGAACGCCTTCGTCGACATCGTCAGCGCCGACGACGACGTGCCGTGGGGCGAGGTGCGTGAGGCACTCGCCGACATCGGCTTCGCCGGCTGGGCGACGGCCGAAGTCGGCGGCGGCGAGGTCCCCCGCCTCACCGAGGTCCGCAAGCAGATGGAGCAGGCGCTCTACGGCTGACAGGCGGCGGGCTGACGATCGGCGGCCGAGGTTTGCCGTCGATCGCCTCCTTTCGCCAGCGTGTCAGCGAGCGGCAAACGGATCGACGACGTGGAGGAAAGCGAAACGCGAGAAATCCCGATCGCGGGTGTAGAGCCTGCGGATGTCGTGCTGCTTGAGGATCGCGGCAATGTGGGCGTCGGGCACGAGGTTGCCGCGGGCCGGGACGTCTCGGGTCAGATTCCGGTAAATCCCCCAGAAACCGTCGGCCTCGCCTACGCATCGTACGTGCGGTCGCGTGAGGAGGCGATCGATGTTCCCCTGCGCCTCGGTGGGGGAAAGGGGCTTGGCGAAGATCCTCGGGTGGGTCGCGATGCGCAGGTAGCCCATCACGGTTGGCCAGGGGAGATAGCAGACCTCATCGCCGAGGGCGACCGATTGGAGGAAGGCGAGCGCTTCGGCATGGAGTGCCGAAGAAGCGTCTGAGGCGTAGAGGAGAATGTTGACGTCGAGCGCGAAGCTCACGGCCGGTCATCCTCCATCGCGTCGAAGAGGGCGTCACGGTCGGCCAAGTCGACACGAGCCCCCATCGGCCGGGCGGTCCATTCGAGCGCCTCCGCCCCGCGCCGGTTGTCGCGGCTCCGTCGCGTCGCCAGGGCCGTGGCCAAGAGGTCGGACACGAGCCGACCGAGCGACTTGCCTTCCTGCTGCCCAAGGGTTCGCAGTTCGTCGAGAAGGGGCGTATCGATATCGAGGGTCGTTCGCATGATGCGTGATGATATCAGGGATCGCATCTGATGCGAAATGCGTCGCCGTTCTGGCGCTTCATCGCCGCGGCGGGAGCGTGTTCACGTACAGCTTCACGTTGTGGGTGGCGCGGCCGACGGCGACGATGTCGGGATTGCCGTCACCGGTGAGGTCGGCGGCGACGAGATCCTCGACCGTCACGCCGCCGGCATCGATCACGTCGCGGGTCCAGCGGGAGCCGTCGGCATTCGCCCGGTAGAGGGCGAGCGTCGGCCCGTGTCCCTCGACGGCTGAGGGGTCGCTCGATCCGAACACGATCTCGTCGCCACCGTCGCCGTCGAGATCGATTGTCGCGAGGGCGTGGCCGCGCACGTAGCCCGTGTCGATCACCCTCCGCCTCCAGGGGGCCGAGGGTCCTTCGGCCGAGGGATGGTAGACGGCCACCGCCGTGCCATGCATCGGCTCGACGGTGACGAGGAACTCGCGGCCGCTCCGCAGGGAGCCGGCCTTGATCTCCCCCGAGCCGTCCGAGTTGGGCGCGCTGCCAGGGATTCCCGTGGCGAGCGTCGCCTTGGTGAAGCCGTCTGCACTCTTTCGGAGCAGATGGACTCCTTCGCGGCTGGCGGTAAGCGTGTCGATCCGGCCGTCGCCGTCGACGTCGGCGTGAGTGTGGTTGTGCATCCGATTGAGCGTGCCGTCGAGGATCGTCGTTCCCCAGCGGTCCTTGGCCGGATCGGCCGGGATCGAAAACGCCGTCAGGGCCACTCCTGGCTTTCCTTCCGGTGCGGCCAGCGGCGAGACAATGAGTTGGGCCTTGCCGGTGTGGAGGACATCGGCCCAGCGCATCCGGTGGGTGGAATGGAGTGGCCCGAGATCATGGACCTTCCACGGCTCGTCAAGCGAGGCACCACGACGGAGCCAGTGGACGCTGCCGGTCTTCGGCCAGGAGGCGCCAAGCGCGAAGTCGACCTGGCCGTCGCCGTCGATGTCGTGCGGCGCGATGCAGACGTTGTCACGCGGGGTCTGATCGCGGATCACCGTGTGCTTCTTCCATTCGCCGGCCGTTTCGGCCGGATTGCCATACCAGAGGACGGCGTTCTCCGTGACAACGACGATGTCCTGCCGGTCATCGCCGTCGACGTCGGCGAGCGTCACTCCGTAGCAGATCTCCCCTGGATGGGGATCGATGACGCGCGCGGCGAAGGTCGGCTCGGCGGCGGCGGCCGCAGGGAGCCACGCGCCGGAGAGGAGAAACGCCGCGACACGGAGCCTGCGCATAAAAGACCTCGGGCGTGGAAAAAATCCCCGATAAAACCCGAGAATCTCAGACGAGCTCGGGGAGCGGGGCGTGGTGGTCGGTGATGTACTGCGGCCGGCCGGAGAGATCGTTGACCGTCGAGAGATGATCGACGCCGAGGCGGTGATAGAGGGTGGCATGCACCTCCTCGAACCGCACCGGCCGGTCCTTCACCTCACCGGCGATCCGATCGGTCGAGCCGATCACCTGCCCGGTTCGCAGGCCGCCGCCGGCGAGGAGCGCACAGGTGACGTTCGGCCAGTGATCGCGGCCGGCATCCTTGTTGATCTTCGGCGTCCGGCCAAACTCCCCCCACACGATCACGGTCACGTCCTTGTCGAGGCCGCGGCGGTGGATGTCGTTGACGAGCGCCGACACGCCCTGATCGAGCTGGGGGAGATTCTCCCGGCAGTTGGCGAAGTTGTTTCCGTGGTAGTCCCAGAAGCTGTAGCTGAGGGTCACGCAGCGCACGCCCGCCTCGACGAGGCGGCGGGCGGCGAGGAACTGCTGCATGAGACGCGGGGCGCCGTCGCCTTGGTGCTTCTCGGTGCCATAGCCGTATTCGTCGCGCACCGACTGCGGCTCCTTCGAGACATCGAGTGCCTCGGCCAGGGCGTTTGAGGTGAGGACGCCGAAGGCCTGCTGCTGGAAGGCATCCATCCCGTCCATCATGCCGGTACGGTCGGCCGTGCGGTTGAAGGAGTCGAGGGCGCGGACGAGGCCGCCACGGTCGCCGAGCCGGTCGAGGGTGAGGCCCGAGAGAACGAGATCGCCGGCGCCGTCGCCATTGGGCTGGAAGGGGGTGCAGGAAGGGCCGAGATAGCCGGGCTTACCGGAGTTGTAGGGGCGGTGCTGCATCCGCGGCGACAGCCCGACATAGGGAGGCGCCGCCGGGCGGGCCGGGCCCTTGAGCTTGGCCACCACCGAGCCGAACTCCGGATGACCTCCCGGCGGCTGCCGCTGATGGCTGCGGCCGGTGAGGCACTGGAAGGAGTAGTGGTCGCCGGTAGCGCCAACGAGCGAGCGGATGACGGCGAACTTGTCCATCATTTTCGCCATCCTCGGCATCAACTCGCAGACCTCGATGCCGGGGACATTCGTGGCTATGGGTGAGAACTCGCCGCGGACTTCGCTCGGCGCATCAGGCTTCAGATCGATCATGTCCTGATGGGGCGGGCCTCCCGGCAGGTAGATCATGATCACGGCCTTCTGGCTCGCCGCCGACCCGGTTGCTTGCTCGGCCCGGAGGACGTCGGCGAGTGTCAGCCCAGGCCCGGCAGTGCCGAGGGCGGCGAGGCCACCGATGCGGAGGAACTGTCTCCGGCTGCCGCGGTCGCAGAACCGGCCGGAGGGAGTGCCCGGGATCGTGAGCATGGTGGGAATCCTGTCGTGGACGCTTGGTGTCGATAGGGGGTGTGGGGCCGGCAACGCGGGCGTGACGTGTCAGCCCAACTCTGGCAGCGGCGTGGGGTTGTCGAGGAGGTACTGCGGCCGGCCGGTGTGATCGCGGAGCGAGGCCTCGGCCGGGTCGATGCCGAGGTGGCGGTAGAGCGTGGCGAGCACCTCGGCAAAGTGGACGGGGCGGTCGACGATCTCGCCGCCGAGCCGGTCGGTGGCGCCGATCACCTGCCCGGTGCGGAAGCCGCCGCCGGCGAGCAGCCCACCGCCGACCTGCGGCCAGTGGTCTCTCCCGGCGTCCTTGTTGATCAGTGGCGTGCGGCCAAACTCCCCCCAGGCGACGACAGCCACATCCTTGTCGAGGCCGCGGGCATGGAGATCCTCGATGAGGGCCGAGAGTCCCTGGTCGAATTGCGGCAGGTGGGTGTCGCGCATGCCGTTGAAGTTGTCGGAGTGGAAGTCCCAGCGGCCAAAGTTGAGCGTCACGACCCTGGCCCCGGCCTCGACGAGCCGGCGGGCGACGAGGAAGTGCTCGAGGTTCCGCGGGGCGCCGTCGCCGAACCGGTTGGGATCCCCCTTGCCGTAGCGTTCGCGGACACTTTCGGGCTCCTCTCCGACGTCGAGCGCCTTGGCGAGCCGGGAGCTGGTGAGAATGTCGAAAGCGCTCCTCGTGAGTGAGTCCATGCCATCGAGGGCTCGCGTGGCGTCGATGTCGCGCCGCAGCCGATCGACGTCGGTCAGCAGGCTGCGCCGGTCGGCGAGGCGGGCCTGGGTGAGGTCCTTGAGAACGATGTCGGTGCTCGAAGCGCCGTTGGGGCGGAAGGCGGCGTGCGACACCCCGAGAAAGCCGGGGAGCCCCGGCGAGCCGTACGGAGGGTGACCGGCGTCGGGGGAGAGGCCGACGAAGGCCGGCACCGCCTGGTCGACGCTGCCGAGAAGCTTGCTCGTCACTGCCCCCATGCTCGGCCAGCCGCCGGGGGGCTGGTTGCGGACGGTGCGGCCGGTGTAGCAGATGAAGGAGTCGTGGTTGCCGTCGGGCGAGCCGTGGACGCTTCGCAGCGGGACGCACTTGTCCATGATCCGGGCGAGCCGCGGCATGTGCTCGCAGATCTCGATCCCGGGGACGGTGGTCGCGATTGGCTTGAACTCCCCGCGGATCTCCGCCGGAGCGTTCATCTTCAGGTCATACATGTCCTGGTGGCCGGGGGCCCCGCACATGTAAATCATGATCACCGACTTGTGCGTCCGGCGGCCGGAGGCCTGCTCGGCGGCGAGAATCCGTGGCAGCGAGAGGCCGCCGACGGAGAGGGTGCCGATGCGGAGCATGTCGCGCCGGGAAAGGCCGTCGCAGAACCGGGCGCCCCGGCCACTTTTCTGGTCAACGATCGAGAGCATCGCGTGTTCCTCCAGCCGCGCCTTGGCAGGGCAGCCCGGCTCCGGCCGTTCCTGCCCCACTTTTTTGGCCTCAGCCCCAGTCCAGCCACCACACCCAACTTTACCGCACCAACCTTGTCGGCACGAACGGCATCCGCACTCTCCTCTTCGCGCGGTATCTGGCAGCGGCCTGACCGCTTCCGGTCATCCTAAGCCATGCCCGCCCATGGGTTTAGGTCGATCGAGGGGGCCGGGGCCGGGGCCGAGGGGGGAAAAGGGATTCAAGCGGGGTTTTCCGGGGTAGAATCCGAGGACATCCAAGGGGGGCCAACCATGCTCACGATCCGCGGCGGTCAGAAGCGCTTCTGCGACGGGGTCAGCCGGCGCGATTTCCTCGCCATCGGTGGCCTGTCGTTCGGCATGGGGGGGCTGTCGCTCGGCGGGCTCCACCGCCTCGAGGCGGCCCAGGCCGCGGTCGGCGCGGGCTCGAAGCTGGCCCACAAGTCGGTCATCAACATCTTCCTCGGCGGTGGGCCGCCCCATCAGGATCTCTGGGATCTCAAGCCCGATGCCCCGAGCGAAGTTCGGGGGGAGTTCAAGCCGATCGGGACCAACGTCCCCGGCATCCAGATCTGCGAGGTGTTTCCCCGCCTCGCGATGCGTACCGACAAGTGCGCGATCATCCGCTCGATCGTCGGCTGCGACGGGGCCCACGCCGCCTTCCAGACCAACACCGGCTGGACGGAGGCGAGCCTGCGAACCCTCGGCGGCCGCCCCTCCCTCGGCGCCGCCATTGCCAAGATCCAGGGGCCGGTCGACAAGGCCGTGCCGCCGTTTGTGGGGCTCGCCGCCAAGACACAGCACGGCCCCTGGTCTGACTCGGGGACGGCCGGCTTCCTCGGCCCCGCCTTCGGCCCCTTCCGGCCCGACGGCCCCGACATGGCCAACATGCAGCTCAAGGATGTCTCCCTGGAGCGGCTCTCCGATCGGCGCAGCCTGCTTTCGAGCGTCGACAAGCTCCGCCGCGACGTCGACGCCAGCGGCACGCTCAACGGGATGGATGCCTTCGAGCAGCGGGCGTTTGACGTCCTCACCGGCTCGAAGCTCCTCGACGCCCTCGACATCTCCAAGGAAGATCCGGCCGTCCGGGCCGCCTACGGCGACGGCAAGCCGTATCAATTCCAGTACGACGGCGCCCCGACCTGCAACGATCATCTCCTCGTCGCCCGCCGGCTCGTCGAGGCGGGGGTGCGGGTGGTGAGCCTCTCCTTCGGCCGTTGGGACAGCCATGGCGGCAACTTCGCCATGGTGCGCGACCATGGCCCGAAGCTCGATCAGGCGCTCTCGGCGCTGATCGACGATCTCGAGAGCCGGGGGATGCTCGGCGACGTCTCGATCGTGGTGTGGGGGGAGTTTGGCCGGACGCCGAAGATCAACAAGGACGCCGGCCGCGACCACTGGCCGCAGGTGAGCACGGCACTCCTCGCCGGCGGCGGGATGCGCACCGGGCAGGTGATCGGGGCCACCAACCGGCTCGGCGAGCATGCCACCGACCGCCCTGTCCACGTCCAGGAAGTGCTCGCCACCCTCTATCACAACCTCGGCATCGACACGCAGACCTTCACGGTCGTCGACGCCACCGGCCGGCCGCAGTACCTCGTCGACAAGCCGGCGATCGCCGAATTGCTCTGAGCGGGCGTGGATCTGCCAGCTGCGAGCCGGCCAAAGAAGCGGCCAAACAGGGGCTCAAGCCGCCGAATAGCGGCGTGCGAAGTGCTTTTCCGGCAGGAGGTTGCGCTGTTTCTGACGGCGTCAGTGAACCGGCCAAAAAAGCGGCCATAATGGCCGGATGAGCGAGCCGGTCGATCGCGGGGAAAACACGAGCCTGATGGAGCCTATGCTCCTGGGCGAATCCTCGCCCCGGCGGGCGGCGCTGGCCGACAAGGCGCTCGAACTCGTCACTGCCTCGACCCGCCTCGACGGCACGCTGCCGCGGGGAGTCGCCGGTAGCCTCGCCGGCCTCGTCCGCTCGATGAACTGCTACTACAGCAATCTCATCGAGGGGCACGACACCCACCCGGTGGATATCGAGCGTGCCCTGCGGGCCGACTACAGCGCCGAGCCGCGGAAGCGGGATCTCCAACTCGAAGCCCGCTCGCACATCGCCGTGCAGGCTTGGATCGATGGAGGATCGCTGGCAGGTCGGGCGTCGACCGCTGCGGCCATCTGCGAAATCCACACGCGGTTCTGTGGCGAACTTCCCGAGTCGCTGCTGACAGTCGGAGACATCGCGACCGGCGGTGGGATTCGTGTGGTGCCGGGGAGTTGGCGGGTGACGGACGTGGCCGTCGGTCGTCATCGTGCCGTCAGCCCGGGTGCCGTGGAGCGGTTCATGGAGCGCTTCGAGGCCGTCTACGCGAACCTCGGGAAAATGGAGACCATCCTTGCCGTGGCGGCGGCCCACCACCGGCTCCTCTGGATCCATCCGTTTGCTGACGGCAATGGTCGAGTCGCACGGCTCGTGTCGTACGCGATGCTCCGTGACTCCATCGGGGCCAGTGGCATCTGGTCGATCGCCAGGGGGCTCGCCCGCCGCGAGGTCGGTTACAAGGATCGGCTGGAGGACTGCGACCAGCCCCGTCGGAGCGGCTTCGACGGCCGTGGGGCGCTCGGCGAGGGAGCGCTCGCCGACTTCATCGAGTTTTTCCTCGATGTCTGCCTCGATCAGGTGACGTTCATGGAGCGTTTGGTGCAGCCTGCCGCGCTCACTGGGCGTGTCATCCGGTGGGCCGAAGAGGAAATGGCCGCGGGGCGACTCGCGCCACGATCGGATCGGCTCCTCGAAGCGTTGCTTCTGCGGGGAGAGTTCGAACGTGGCGACGTCGAACGACTGCTGTCGGTCAGCGAACGGACCGCGAGGCGGACAACGTCGTCCCTGCTCGAGGCCGGTGCGCTGGTGGCCGACTCGCCCCGGGCTCCGCTGAGGCTGGGCTTTACTGTGAAGGCAGCGCACCGCTGGCTGCCGGGGCTGTTTCCTGATCCGCCGACCGGGAGTCGGTGACGGCGCCGCGAAAGCGCCGCCCCCGGCGCCCGGCCGTCGCGAGCCGAGCAGGCGGTGAATGAAGGAATCCGCCGCCGCTCAGGGCTTGGCCGGGGCGGGGGAGGGCTCGAGGGTGTGGGCGAGTTTGCCGTCGGCCACCGTCCAGATCCGCAGCTTGCCATCCTGGCACCCGGCGGCGAGCCACGTCGGCCCGGCCGCCACCGCCTGCACGAAGTCGGCGGCCCCGGGGAACTCGCGGACGGTGCCACCGTTGCCGGCGTTGTAGATCCGCACCGTCGGGTCGCCGGAGCAGGCGATCACTTCCTCACCCGGAGCGATGAACTTCACTGCCGTGACTTCCTTCTTGAGCCCGGCGATCGTCCGCTGCTGCTCGCCGGTGACGACGTCCCACACCTTGATCGCGTTGTCGGCCCCGGCGCTCGAAAGCCGGCGGCCGTTGGCCTGCCAGGCGACCCCGAGGACATGCCCGGTGTGCCCCTCGAAGCTCTTGACGTGCTTGCCGTCGGCAACACTGTGAACCTTCACAAAGCGGTCGGTCGCCCCCGAGGCGAGGAACTGCCCGTCCCGCGAGAACTCGAGCGCGGTGACGGCGTCGGAGTGCGGCGCGGCAAACTCGCGGACGAGCGCCCCGTCGGCCACATTCCAGAGTTTGATCTCGCCGGAGCGGCTGGCGCGGCCACTGCCGGTGGCGAGGGTCTTGCCATCGGGGGAGAAGGCGAGTGCCGTGACGCCGTCGATCGGCGGCACGCCCGGCTCATCGTCGCTCGCCGGCGGCGTCAGTTCCCCGCCGATCGTACGGGCGAGCGTCCACCGCGGGGCCACCTGCCAGATCCCGGCCGCGGCCGCACCGCCGCCGATGAGGGCCCGGCCGTTGTCGAGGAATGCCACGAGCGCCTTCGATTCGCCAGCGCCGCCGTCCCAGGTATCCCGCGGGATCGCGTCCTGGCCGCCATGGAGCGAGCAGACCCCATCGGCCCCGGCACAGAGGATCCAGTTGCCATCGGGGGAGAAAGCGACCGCAGCGGCCGGCTTCTCCGAGGCGGTCTTTTGCTCGGCCAATGCCTGACGGGCCGCTTCGCTGGCGACCGCGTCGGTCTCTGACTTCGACGTCTCTTCCTTCCGCTTGGGAAGGTCTTCGTTCGAACGCGTCACCTGTGCCTGGGCAAACTCGACCGCCCGCTTGGCGCTCGTGGCGGCCGTCTCGGCCCCCTTGCGGGCATCCTCGGCGGCGGTGGAGGCCTTCTTCATCTCCTCCATCTTCTTCGTTGCCTCGTCGGCCTTCGCCTTGGCACGCTCGATCTGCTGGGCGGCCTGGGCGACAGCCTGATCGGCGGCGGCACGGGCGGCGGCGGCAGCGGCGGCGGCGGCCTCGAAGCTCTTGAGCGCCTCGGCGGCGGCAGCGTCTCCGGCGCTCGACGCTGCGACCAGCGCGAAGGCGTCTCTCCCGGCGACCGTCCCCTCCATCGCTGCCACGACAGCGGCCGCGGCCTTTGTCGCCGCCTCGTGGGCGGTGGTCGATTGGGCGAGTGCCGTGCCGGCCGTCTGGGCCAGTGTCGCAGCCTCGTCCGCGGCGGCCAGCGCCGTCTTCGCCACCTCGGCCTTCTCACCGAGCGTCTTGTCGGCGGCGGCGAGCTTCTCGTTCGACTGCGTCATCTCCGTGTTGGCCGCCTCGATCGCCTTCTCGGCGGCGGTCACCAGGGCCTTGCCGTATTCGACGTCCTGCTTGCGGACGGCCGAATCGATCTCGGCCAGCCGCAGCCTCTCGGCGATCCGCACGTCCCCCTTCCACTCGGCGACCATCGCCCCGTCGGCGACGTTCCAAAGCTTGACGCCCGGCACCGTGCCGACGGTCGTCAGCCGCGAGCCATCGGGCTTGAGCGCCATGCCACCCAGGGCGCCACCATGAGCGAATTGGCGAACGACGGCTGCCCCCTCGATATTCCAGAGGCGGACCGTCCCGTCGGCGCCACCGGCGAGGAGGTGGCCGGGGAGGGTGGGGCTGTCAGCGAGCGCCGCCACCGGACCGGCGCCGGCGTTCAATTCCTTGAGCGGCTTCGGCGCCGCCGCGACCGGATCGACCGGCGGGGCGGGAAGGGGGAGGGCAAACGTGCGGACGACGCCGTCGGCTTCCGCCACGGCCAGTTGCGCCCCACCTGCGGTCACGGCCAGGGCACGGATCCCGGCCGGCCGCATGAATCGCCCCGTCACGTTCCCATCGGCGGCATTCGTTGCCACGATGCTGCCATCGGCGCCGGCCGAGTAAACGGTGGCTCCGTCGGCCGTAAGGGTCACCGCGGCGACGGCGGTGGTGTGGGCCTTGAACGCCCGGCGGAGGGCGCCGGTCGAGGCATCGATGAGGATCACGGCGCCGTCGGGACGGCCGCCGGCGGCGCTCCCGGCCGCAGAGGCCAAGGCAGTCATCCCGGCCGTCTCAGCCACCTCCGCGAGGCGCGTGGCCCGCGACCGCTCCCAGAGCTTGACGGTACGGAACGAGGCCGAGGCGAGCAGGTCGTCGGTGGGGGAGATCGCCAGCGACAGGATCGTGTCGCGATGGGCGCTGTCGGCGGCAGCCGGGGCGTCGGCCGTGGCCGGGTCGACAAGCGCCCCGAGGAGGGCGCCGGTGCTGTTGTCGTAGACGCTCAATCGCCCACCGCGGGCGGCGGCGGTGACGCGGCCATCATTGCTCGTCGCCACGGCGAGCACGCCGCCGGTGCCGGCGGGGATCGGCCGCCAATGGATCGGCTTCTTCGCGATCGCCGGGCCGGCGGCGGCCCCTTCGTTGATCCAACGCTCGAGGAGCCCGAGTTGTACGGGGCTCATCGCCTGAGCGCCGACCTTGTTCTCCGGCGGAGGCATGAAGTCCTCCTGGAGGTGGGAGGAGCGGAGGAAGACGGGGCTTTCCGCCGCCTTGCCGGCGATCACGCCCGGCCCGGAATCGCCGCCGGTGAGGATCGCCTTGAGGGAGTCGAGGATCAGTCCCCCCTCGTGGATTTTCGCGTTGTGGCAGGCGGTGCAGTTGGCGGAGAGCATCGGAAGGATC
>CANGGC010000020.1 GCA_947453125.1 Planctomycetaceae bacterium
CGTCGGCAGCCCCGCCTGCTGAAAAAGCTCCGTGGCAAACTCGTGCCAGCAGGTGCCGCCGGCGTTCGTGGCGTGATACGTGCCGGGGGTGCCGTCTTCGAGCAGCGCCACGATCGCCGCGGCGACGTGCGGCACATAGCTCGGCGTGCAGAACTGATCGGCGACGACGCGGACTTCCGGCCGGTCGCGTGCGAGCACGAGCATCGTATCAGCGAAGTTGCGGCCGCGGACCGGCCCCGACTCCCCCGCCGAGTAAAGGCCGCAGGTGCGCACCACCTGATGCCGCTCCCAGCCCCGGGCCGCCACCTCGCCGGCGAGTTTGCTCGCGCCGTATTCGCCAAGCGGGCCGGTGGCGTCGTCTTCGCCATAGGGCGACTTCTGCGCCGCATTCGCCCCGAAGACGTAGTCGCTGCTGATCTGAACGAGGAGCGCGTCGACGTCGCGGCAGGCGTCGGCGAGGGCTGCGACGGCATGGACGTTTGCGGCCCGGCAGGCGGCCGGATCCGTCTCGGCCTTGTCAACGGCGGTCCAGGCGGCGCAGTTGATCACGGCGCGCGGACGGAGGCGGCCGATGACGACGCGGACGGCCGCCGGGTCGGCGATGTCGAGGCTGCTCCTAGGCAGCGCCGCGGCGCTGGGCCCGAGCAGCCGGCACAGCGTCCTCCCCAGTTGGCCAGATGACCCTGTAACCGCGATCGTGCCCGTCGTCGACATGCGCTCTTTCCTCTGCCAGTTCCTCGCCGGCGATCTGCACGAGGTAGCGGCCGTAGTCGTTGTTCATTTTCCGGCCGGCGGCCTCGAGGCCCTCCCGCGACAGCCAGCCCATCCGATAGCCGATCTCCTCCAGGCAGGCGATCTTCAAGCCCTGTCGCTCCTGGATCGTCTGCACGAAGCCGGAAGCCTGCATGAGGGAATCGGGAGTGCCGGTGTCGAGCCAGGCGAAGCCGCGGCCGAGCGTCTCGACCCGCAAGGCGTTCTCCTCGAGATAGACGCGGTTGAGATCGGTGATCTCGAGCTCACCGCGCGGGCTCGGGGCGAGCGCCGCGGCGATGTCACAGACCCGCGCGTCGTAGAAATAGAGCCCCGGCACGGCATGATGGCTCTTCGGCTCCTTCGGCTTCTCCTCGAGCGAGACCGCCCGCCCGGCAGCGTCGAACTCGACAACGCCGAACCGCTCCGGGTCGCGGACGGGATAGGCGAAGATCGTCGCCCCGTCGTCACGGTCGGCCGCGCGGCGGAGGACGTCCTGGAAGCCGTGGCCGTAGAAGATATTGTCGCCGAGAACGAGCGCGGCGCGGGCGCCGCCGAGGAACTCACGGCCGATGACGAACGCCTGGGCGAGCCCTTCCGGCCGTGGCTGCTCGGCATAGGAGAGCGACACGCCAAACCCGCTGCCGTCGCCGAGGAGGCGTTGGAAGTGGGGAAGGTCGTGCGGCGTCGAGATCAGGAGGATGTCGCGAATCCCGGCCAGCATCAGCGCCGAGATCGGATAATAAACCATCGGCTTGTCGTAGATCGGCAGGAGCTGCTTCGAGATAGCCAGCGTCATCGGATTGAGCCGCGTGCCTGCCCCACCGGCAAGCACGATCCCCTTCAGCGGACTGAGCGGTGCTTGGCTCGGCGGGCCGCCTGCGGATGCCGGCTCGGTGCCGGCAAGGATGAGGCCGTGGTTCGACGATGGTCCGCGCGGGGGGGACATGGTGCAACCCTGGATGGGGAGGGAACGGGAGAGCGTCTCGGGATCGATCGGCAACCGCAGGGTCAGGCACTCGCCCGGTGGGGAATGCCACCGTCGATGCGGAACGGGGAGTTCTCGTCGGACTCGTGACGGATCTCGTCGACCTTCTCCTTCTTCCCCTGGCCGGCGTAGAGCCGGTTGGGACCGTTGAACACCCAGCCCGCCACGGAGCTGGTGTTGCGGTAGGCGTGGACGACCCCCGGCGGGATCGTCACGGCGCAGGGATTCGACTGCCCGCAGATCGTGCGCGTGTGGAGGCCGTAGCTCGGCGACCCTTCGCGGGCGTCCCACAGAAGCAATTCGAAATCGCCCGGGCCGATGAAGGCGAAGTAGTCGGTCTGATCGACATGCTCGTGCGGCCCACGGGCCACACCCGGCTGCGTCTGGCTCACGTAGGCCATCACCGGGTGGAGCGCGGAGTCGAGGTCGTCCTCGCGGTAGATCTCCACGAGCCAGCCACGGGAGTCGGCGTGGCGGTTGAGCGCCTTGAAGGTGACGTCGGCAATCGCCGCCGGATCGGCGGAGGTGGTGCGGACCGTGAACGACGGCATGCGATATCTCGAGTGGTGGGGGAGAGGCCGGCGTGCCATCTCGAACAGACCGGCGCGGGGCTGGAAATAGTCGATGCGGGCCACCGTGACCAGTGCGCTTTCCGGCGCGAGTAGCCGGCGCGAGTAGCCGGCGCGAGCAGCCGGCGCGGTGACGATGGGGGGGTGGCGAATCGGGGATGAATGGGCAGGGTCCGAACCGGCCCCGGAGCGAACTGCGAAAAAGCTGGTCTGGAGCGCACCTGGCGTTTCCGCCGATACAGACGTCAGAAACGGACCATCCTCTGGCTTCCGCCTATGTTCAACCGGCATCACACCTCGAGCGTCCGGCACCGTCACCGCCACGGTGATCCTGGTTCACCGACAGGTTCACCGACAGGTTCACCGACAGGGTCACCGCCCCGGATCTTCCTGGCGCGTGACTGGATCCACTTCCACGACGACGAGGTCCCTTCCGCGCCGCTGCGTCGCACCCTGGTCGGCCTTCCCCACGGGTCCCGACCGCCGGCGCTGGCCACGATTCTCCCGGTGCCGGAGGGAGAGCCGCGGCCGACGTTCTCGGTGATGCTGCCAACGTACGAACCGGACGAGCGCCTCGGTCGGTCGCTCGAGGCGGTGCTCGCCCAGGCCCCCGACCCGGTGGCGATGCAGATCGCCGTGGTCGATGACGGCTCGCGGCAGGTCGATGTCCGGGCGCTCGTGCGCTCCTTCGATCCTGCCGGCCGTGTCGAGGTGCACCTCAATCAGCGCCGCGCCGGCCTGGCCGGCAACTGGAACCGCTGCCTGTCACTTGCCCGGGGGAAGTTCGTCCATCTCCTCCACCAGGATGACCACGTCCTCCCTGGGTTTTACGACCGCATCGGGCATGGCTTCCGCGCCGCCCCGGGGATCGGAATGGCGTTCTGCCGCAGCCGGATCGTCGACGGCAACGACCGCCTCATCAAGACCGCATCGCGGCAGCAGTGGACTGCCGGCGTACTCAGCGGATGGCTGCCAAGGATCGCCGAGCGGCAACGGGTGCAGACGCCTGCTGCCGTGGTCGCCCGCAGCACCTACGAGCGGCTCGGGGGCTTTCGCACCGATCTGTGCCACGCGCTCGATTGGGAGATGTGGGTGCGGATCGCCGCCGCCGCGCCGGTGTGGTACGACCCGCGCGTGCTCGCGGTCTACCGTCGGCACCGTGGCAACGAATCCCACCGCCTCCTCACCAACGGTGCGGTGTGGCCCGACCTCCTCCAGGCAATCGAACTCAACACCAGCCTCCTTCCCGCAGTCAATCGGGAACGGGTCAGGGAGCGGAGTGCCCGCTGGTATGCCGGCTCGGCCCTGCGGACGGTCGAGAAGCAACTCGCACGCGGTGACCTCGACGCCGCCGGCCGGACACTCGATCATGTCCCGGAGATGCTCCGCCTTCTCCCTGGCGGCGGAGATCGCAGCGCCCCGCTCCGCCGCGTCGGCCGGCTCCAGGATCGACTGCGCACGGCCCGCCGACGGGCGGCCTGATTTGCCCGCCCCGTGCTGGCCACCGCCCACCACGAGCACGTCTGCAATGCGCCGTGCGATCATCCTCGCGCATCACGATCCCGACGGGATCGTCGATCCGCATGTCGTTCACGCCCTCCGCGCTTACCGTGCGCTCGCGGCGCGGTTGGTACTCGTGTCGACGTCGGTGGGCCGGCTCCCTGACGACCTCGCGGGAACCGTCGACACGTTCCTGCCACGCGAGAACGTCGGCTACGACTTCGGCAGCTGGCAGGCCGGCCTCCGCACGCTCTCCCCGTCCGGCGGTTTCGACGCGCCGGGATTCGACGAGGTGGTGTGTGTCAACGACAGCGTCTACGGGCCGCTGTTCGACGCGGCGCCGATGTTCGCCGATCCGCGCGTCGCCGGGGCCGACCTGTGGGGAATGGTGATCTCGAGGCAGCCCCCCCGCCACGGCGGCGGAGTGCCGCGGCCCCACCTCCAATCCTGGTTCCTCGCCGCCCGTCGCCGCTTGCTCGAGTCGTCGTGCTGGAGCGATTTCTGGAGCGGCGTCGTTCCCCAGCCGACGAAGGACGACGTCATCAGCCGCTACGAGGTCGGTCTGTCGGAGCTGGTCACGGCTGCCGGCTTCCGAATCGCGGCCCTCTACGATGCCGGCCGGGAAGCGCACCCTGGGTGGCGGGATGTCGTGGCCGACCTCTCCCCGCGGAGGCCTTTTGCCTCCTGGCGGCTCCTGAGGAGAGTGCGCCGCCCGTTCCACAATCCCGCCGAGCTCCTCCCCCGTCGGCTGCTCGCCGCCGGGGTGCCCTTCGCCAAGGTTTCGCTCCTCCGGGTCAACCACTACCGGCTCGCGCCGGAGTCGATCCGCGCGGCGATCCGGGCGGCGGCGGCGGGCTACGATCCGGGCCTCGTGGAACACCACCTCTCGCGGATCGCACGCCGGGACGCCTGACCCGGCACCACCGAAACCCCCGCAGCCGTGGCGGGAACGGCGAACGATTGGAAAGACCAGCGCGGTGTGCGATAGTGTCGGCTCGCCGGGCAGCGATCGCCCCCGGCCCCCTTGCGAAGGAAGACCGGCATGAAGATCCACGAATACCAGGCCAAGGAACTCCTCCGGGCAGCCGGCGTGCCGGTGCTGGCAGGCAAAGTGGCCCGCACTCCCGACGAAGCCGCCGCTGCCTTCACGGCCCTTGGCACGCCGATCTGCGCCGTCAAAGCCCAGATCCACGCCGGTGGCCGTGGCAAGGGGATGGTGAAGGGCTCGACGCAGCGCGGCGTGGAGCTGGCCAAGAGCGCCGACGACGCGGCGCGGATCGCGAAGGGACTCCTCGATCAGACCCTCGTCACAATCCAGACCGGTCCCGAGGGGCAGGTCGTCCACCAGGTGTTCGTCGAGAGCGGCTGCGCGATCGAGCGCGAACTCTACTGTGCGATCCTCGTCGACCGTCACGCCGGCTCCCCGGTCCTGATCGCCAGCACCGCCGGCGGCATGGACATCGAGGAGGTGGCGCACAAGACCCCGGAACTGATCATCACTGAGCCGTTCGATCCCGACCGCGGCCTCTCGGCCTGGCAGACGCGCGTCTTGTCGGCCCGCCTCGGGCTCCCGGCAGCGAGTTGGAGGGCCGCGGAGCAGTTCTTCAAGGCGCTCACGAAGGCCTTTGTGAACCTCGATGCCTCGCTCCTCGAGATCAATCCCCTCGTCCTCACGAAGGACGGCACGATGGTCGCCCTCGACGCGAAGATGACCTTCGACGACAACGCCCTGTTCCGTCACAAGGATGTCGCCGCCCTCCGCGACGAGAGCGAGGAGGAGCCGGCCGAGACGCGGGCCGCCGCCGCCGGGCTCTCCTACGTGAAGCTCAACGGTACGATCGGCTGCCTCGTCAATGGGGCCGGCCTCGCCATGAGCACGATGGACCTCGTCAAATACCACGGCGGCGAACCGGCCAACTTCCTCGATGTCGGCGGCGGCGCCGATGTCAAACAAGTCACCGAGGCGTTCCGGATCATCCTCTCCGACAAGAACGTCAAGGCGATCCTCGTCAACATCTTCGGTGGCATCATGCGTTGCACGACGATCGCCACCGCCCTCATCGAGGCCTCGAAGACCGTCGGCTTCACCGTCCCCCTCGTCGTCCGCCTCGAAGGGACTGAAGTCGAGGAGGGGAAGAAGATCCTCGCCAACAGCGGCACGACGATCATCACCGCCGACGGCCTCACCGACGCCGCCAAGAAGGTCGTCGCCGCTTCCAAGGGGCTCAAGGCCTGATCGTCCCTGGGCCTCAAGGCCTGATCGTCCCGACGCCCGCCAATCGCACGTCCATTTCCGGCCCGAAACCAGCCCTCACCTCTCAACGCCCCCCGGCCATCACACCACCATGAGCATCCTCGTCAACCGTGACACCCGCGTCATCTGTCAGGGCATCACCGGCAAGGTGGGGGAATTCCACACCCGCGGTTGCCTCGATTACGGGACGCGGATGGTCGGCGGCGTGACGCCCGGCAAGGGGGGGGAGAAGGTTGCTGATCTGCCCGTCTTCGACACCGTTGCCGAAGCGGTCGCCGCCACCGGCGCAAACGCCACGATGATCTTCGTGCCGCCGGCGTTCGCAGCCGACGCGATTCTCGAGGCGGTGGGGGCGGAGATCCCGCTGGTGATCGCGATCACCGAGGGAATCCCAGTCATCGACATGGCGCGGGTCATGCCGGTCGTCCGGGCCTCGAAGAGCCGGCTCATCGGTCCCAACTGCCCCGGCGTGATCACCCCGGGCCAGTGCAAGATCGGCATCATGCCCGGCTACATCCACACACCGGGCCATGTCGGCGTGATGAGCCGCTCCGGCACCCTCACCTACGAGGCCGTGTGGCAGCTGACTCAGCTCGGCCACGGCCAGAGCACTTGCGTCGGCCTTGGCGGCGATCCGCTCGTCGGCTCGAGCTTCATCGACATCCTTGCCCTCTTCGAGGCCGATCCCGACACCCATTCGATCCTCATGATGGGAGAGATCGGCGGCTCGGCCGAGGAGGAGGCGGCGGAGTTCGTGAAGCACCATGTCACGAAGCCGGTGGCCGCCTTCATCGCCGGCCAGACCGCCCCGCCGGGGAAGCGGATGGGCCATGCGGGAGCGATCATTTCCGGTGGTAAGGGGACGGCCGAGGCCAAGCTCGCCGCCCTCAAGGACGCTGGCATCGAGGTTGCCGCGAGCCCCGCCGACATGGGTGCCGCGATGGTCCGGGCAATCGAGAACAAGCACAAGAACAAGAAGAAGTAATGGACGTCGATCTCTTCATCCCCTGCTTCGTCGACCAGATGAACCCGCGGGTGGGGATGGCCGTAGCTACGGTTCTCGAACGCCTCGGCCATTCCGTCAACTTCCGTCCCGCCCAGACCTGCTGTGGCCAGCCGAGCTTCAACTCCGGCTACTGGGATGAGGCCCGCACGGTGGCCATCCGGGCGCTCGATGTCTTCGAGGGGGCAGGCGCCGTCGTCGGCCCGAGTGGCTCCTGCGTGGCGATGATGCGCGTCTTCTACCCGGAGCTCCTCGCCGGCACCCCGCACGAGCAGCGTGCGCTCGATCTCGCCTCGCGGACGTTCGAGTTTGGTGAGTTCCTCGTCGACCGCCTCGGCGTCACCGACGTCGGGGCCCGCTTCCCCCACCGCGTGACCTATCACGACGGCTGCCACGGCCTCCGTGAGCTGCGGATCAAAGCAGCCCCGCGGAAGCTCCTCGCGGCCGTCGGTGGCCTCGAGCTGGTGGAGTGCGACGAGCCGGAGAGCTGCTGTGGCTTCGGAGGCCTGTTCAGCGTGAAGTTCCCGATGATCTCCACCGCGATGGCGGAGGTGAAGGCGGGATCGCTGGCCCGGACAGAGTGCGACTGGATCGTGTCGAGCGATCCGAGCTGCCAGCTCCAGATCGACGGCTGGCTCTCCCGCCAAGGGAAGAAGCCCCGCACGATCCATCTGGCCGAGGTGCTCGCCTCGACCTGAGCCCGGCACGGGGCATCAAGGGGGGGGCGGACGGCGCGATCCGAACAGCGCCTCCCGGGCGAATCCGGCCGCATTTGCCCCCTGCCAGATCCCGAAGGCCGCGAGGATCGCGAGGGTCCTCCCGGCGACGCGTCGATCGCCGCGCAACGCCCGCAGCCGCGGCAGGATCGAGGCGTGGAAGCCGACGTCTCGGCCAATGCCTCCCGAACCACGCTCGAGTTTGCGGCGATGGTGAAGATAAGCCCCCCGCCCGTAACGGAAATGGAGGTCGATGAACTTCCGCAGGGTCTGCGCGTGGCGGTGTTCGATCCGCGCCGCCGGCTCCCAGACGAGCGGCCATCCGGCCGTCTTCCACCGATCGCAGAAGTCGCGGTCTTCGGCCCCAGCGCGGGGGAAGGTGACATCGAAGCCACCGATCGCCTCGAAACGCTCGCGGCTGCAGAGGATGTTGTTGCTGGTCAGGAACGTGGCCTGGGAGGGATCGGCGTTGAAGTGGTCGTAGACGAGGTCGACGATCAGTTGACTGGCACTGGCGAACAGATCCCCGTCGAGCCCGTTGATCGTCGTCCCCCCGACCATCGCCCCGGGGGTGAGGGCCTCGCGGCGGATGAGGGCCCCGAGCCAGTCGGGCTCAGGCAGGCAGTCGTCGTCGGTGAAGGCGATCAGTCGCCCACGCGCGACGGCGACACCGCGGTTACGGGCCCGGGAGGGCCCGGCATTGGCCTGCCGCTCGATGCGAAGATCGAGGCGTTGGTGAAACTCTTCGGCGATCGAGTCGAGCGGCTCCGGACACCCGTCATCGACGACCACCACCTCCCACGGCACTTCCAAGCGCTGTCCGACCAGAGCTGCCAGGCAGGCCGTGAGCTGCCTAGGCCGGGCATGGGTGGGGATGACGACCGTGAGGAGGGGTGAGGTCATGCTGGGCCTGGTCAGGACACCCTCTCTCGCCCTTACGCTGGCCCGCTCCAATAAGGCTGTCCGCGGAACGGCGGATCACGCGAGCCCGACGGTGGCTACTTCTTCGGCGCGGGCTTGAACGGATTCGCCGATCCAGCCGGCTGCTTTGGCGTCTCGTTGGCACGCCCGGGCACCTCGAACGGTGGGGTTGGCGGTGCCGTCGGCTCCGTTGCGGGGGCCGGCGCCTGACCAGCAGGCACGCCCGGTTGCTGTGGCGCGGCGGGAGGGGCGACGGCCGCAGGCTGGCCGGGCTGCTTCGGGACGCCGGGAGGCGTGCCCGGGCCGGCCGGCGGGGGAACGGCGGGGAACGGTTGGCCTGGCGGGACGGTTGCACCAGGGGGCACCGTCACACCAGAGGGCACGGGCACCTGTGGGGGAACCGGTGTACCCGGGGGGACGCCGGCCGGGATTGGCTGTCCGGGCACGCCAGCCGCAGGGTCGGTCGCGGTGGATTGGGCCGCCGGGGTGGTTACCCCAGGCCCGAGTCCACCCGGCGGGGGATAGGGAAGCCCTTCCACCGGTCCGAGCTTCCCGTTTCGCTGCAGCCGCTGCACATCCATCTTCGTGACCGTCCGCACCGTCACCCAGGGCCCGAGGGCATACCGTTCGCGGAGCCCGATGTCGCGGGTCTTGTTCGTGTTGATGTCGTTGCTCCGCAGGCACCAGGTGAAGGAACCGTTGTCGTCGGCGTCGAGGTAGTTCTCCCCCTCGTCCCACTGCTGGTTCCAGTTGACGTCGGCGTACACCTCGCTCCACTGCGGCAGTTCGATCTTCTCGAGCACCGGCTTCGACGGATCGACCGGAGCCGGCGGCGGCAGGGCCTTGGCGGGATCTTCCTTCTCGGCCCGGAAGCCCGGCTCCCCGTCCATCATGATGCCCCGCTCCTCGCTCGACATCGACGGGGCGCAGTGGCCGACCAGATCGATGATCCCCTGGCCGAGATCCCAGCCGAGCTTCGTATGGTCGAAGGCCATCGAATCGGGGAGCGGCGCCATGGCGAGGATCACCTGGAGCGTGCCGGCGACGACGAGCCCGGCCAGCGCGCCGACGATGCCCCCACCGACCAGATCGACCAGCGGCGGATAGTTCGTCGCCCCCTCCTGGATCGCCCCCCCGACCGCCAGGCGGATGACGATCGCCACGAGCGCCACGCTCGTCACGAAGGCGATCGTCTGCCGCCAGATCATCGCGAACTCGTTGGTCATCCCGGCCCACATCAGCAGCCCGTCGACATGGTCGGTGATCGCGAACGCGGCCACGACCGAGGCGAGGGCCTGGAGGCCCCAGACGGTGGCCAGGAACAGCCCGTAGCGCGAGCCGAGCCAGGCGATCAGGGCCACGATCAGGATGGTGATCAGGCCCGCAGACTGTTGGAGGATCGAATCGGCGAACAGCATCGGTATTCCCGTCACTTTGCCACCCGCTGCATCTCGCTGACACTCGTGACCCCGGCGAGCACCTTGCCGACGCCCGCCTCGAGGAGCGTCTTCATGCCCCCCTTGCGGGCCGCTTGGCGGATCGTCTGCATCGAGGGGCGGCCGACGAGGAGCTCGCGGATCGAGTTGTCGAAGATCATCAGTTCGTGGAGGCCTGTCCGCCCGCGGAAGCCGGTGCCATGGCACGCTGGGCATCCCTTCTCCTGATAGACCGTCACGTCCTTCCCGACCGCGATGCCCCACTTCTGCTTGAGCTCGTCGGAGAGCTGGACGGCCTGCTTGCACTTCGGGCAGAGGACGCGGACGAGCCGCTGGGCGAGGACCGCGGAGACGGCCGACTGGATGAGCGTCGCCTCGACACCGATGTCGAGGAGCCGGGTGATCGTTGTGGGGGCGTCGTTGGCATGGAGGGTCGTGAACACGAAATGGCCCGTCATCGCCGCCTGCATGGCGATCTCCGCCGTCTCCTTGTCGCGCACCTCGCCGACGAGGATCACGTCGGGATCCTGCCGGAGTGTCGAGCGGAGGATCTTGGCGAAGGTCAGCTCGGCGGCAACGTTGACCGCGGTCTGCGAGATCCCCTCGAGCCGGTATTCGATCGGGTCCTCGATCGTGATGATGTTCTTGGAGTTGACGTCGATCTCCGAGAGCGCGGAATAAAGCGTCGTCGTCTTCCCCGATCCGGTCGGCCCGCAGACGATGAGCATGCCGTGCGGCTGCTGGATAATCTCGCGGAGCTGGGCGACGACCGAATCCTTCATGCCGATCGAGCCGAGCCCCCCCTTCACGATCCCGCCATCGGCGTCGAGGAGCCGCAGCGCCATCTTCTCGCCGAAGTTCGTCGGGGCCGAGGCGGCGCGGACGTCGAAACGCCGGTCTTCCATGAGGACGGTGAACGTCCCGTCCTGCGGGCGACGCTTCTCGGCGATGTCCATGTCGCCGAGCACCTTCATCGCCGAGAGGACCGCCTTCCCCTCGTCGGCGGGAAAGGCCGCGATGTTCTGGAGGATGCCGTCGATGCGGCAGCGGACGACATACTCGTCGTTGCTCTTCGGCTCGCAGTGGATGTCGGTGGCCCGGAGGTCGACCGCCTTGAGGAACATCTCCTGCACCGTCTTCACCGCCTGGGAAGTCTCGCGGTCGAGGGCCCCGCTCTTGCCGTCGACGGTGGTGCCGTCTTTTTTCAGGAGGACGATCCGCGGCGCCGGGCCGGTCCTCGTCAGGCCGCCCGAGGCCGCCACCGGGAAAGCCCGGTCGAATTGCCGCTCAAGCCCGAGGCGGACGGCGAGCTTCCGCCCAGTCCGCCGGGCGAAGGTGGCCGAGAGGATCTTGTCTGTCGGCTTAGCCTTCGAATCGCGCAGCGCCACATATCCGAGCGTGATGGCGGGAATGAGGAGGGCGAAGAGCACCAACGGCCCGAGCCCTGCCTGCCAGGTGGCGAAGAAGAAGAGGAGGCCGACGGCCGCGAAGAGGAGGTTCCAGGGGAGCGCGCTGCCGAACACTTTCCGGGCGTCGCGGTCGACCCACATGCAGATCGCGGCCCACAGTGAGGCCAAGGCAACCCACAGGCCCCCCGTCCAGAGGAGTTGCTCGCCGAATGATGGAGGTACGACCACGCCTCACCCGCCTCTGGAGATCGCCTGGCAAGCCAGGCACGGAGCCCGAGCCGGAGACATGCCGCCGTCGGATCGACCATGCCCCCGCCACAGCCCGGCAAAGGCCGCGCTGCCGAGCACCCCTTTCTAGCCTCTTGGAGGGGTAAAATCCACGCATCGCCCCCTGACCGCGACGCTTTTCCCTCCTGCCGGCACTGCTCCCGGACGGCTATCATCGTTCTAGTCTCCCAGCCGCCACGCCTCCGCCGCACCCGCCATGCCCACCCATCCCTCACCAACCGCGACGCCCCGCCCCGACCATTCCGTCGATCCCGGCGGCGGGACGGAAGCCTCGGCGCATGGGGCCAAGAAGCGATTCCTCAACGACGCCCGCCAGTACGTCCGTGACACCGACCACCGCGCCTTCCTCCGCCGTGCCCTGGCCGGCTATTACACGACGCGCGACGGCCAGAAGGCCCGCTACCGCGACTGGGAGCACGCCCGCGACGCCGCCAACCTTGCCAAGTGGAACGCCGTCAACCGGCTCGACGAAATGCTCGTCCGCTTCGCCGACCGCTTCGAGGCTGGCGGCGGCAAGGTGCACTGGGCCCGTGACGCGGCCGAGGCGCGCACGATCATCCTCGAGATCGTCCGCGACGCGGGTGCCAAGGCGATCATCAAAAGCAAGTGCATGACGAGCGAGGAGATCCACTTGAACGCCGCCCTCGAGGCCGAGGGCTACGGAGTGGTGGAGAGCGACCTCGGAGAGTTCATCCAGCAGCTCCGCGGCGAGCCCCCCTTCCATTTCGTCTTCCCCTGCATGCATGTCCGCCGTGGCGAGATCAGCAAGCTCTTCGAGGAGCATCTCGGCAGTGCGCCGACGGAGAGCCCCGAGGAGCTGACGATGATCGCCCGGCGCTACATGCGCCGGCTCTACGTCGAGGCCGACGTGGGGATCACCGGCGGCAATTTCCTCGTCGCCGAGACGGGCCAGATCTCGATCACCGAAAACGAAGGGAATGCCCGGCTCACCGCGGCGCTGCCGCGCGTCCACGTGGCACTCGTGGGAATCGAGAAATGTGTCGAGCGACTCGATGATCTCGCCGTGCTCCTCCCGATGCTCGCGACCGCCGGGACCGGCCAACCGATCACCTGCTACAACACCCTGTACGGCGGTCCGCGGGCCAAGGATGAGTGCGACGGCCCACGGGAGATGCACGTCGTTCTCCTCGACAACGGCCGGGCCGCGATCCTCGCCGATCCCGAGCAGCGCGACAGCCTCCAGTGCATCCGCTGTGGCGCCTGCCTCAACGTCTGCCCGATCTTCAAGAACGTCGGCGGCTTCACCTACGGC
>CANGGC010000021.1 GCA_947453125.1 Planctomycetaceae bacterium
GTCGAGATACCTTCCGCTGACAGCAGCCGTCGCCAAGCCTTCCTCATAGAGCCGTTTGGCGAAGTGCAGGTCCTCGCTGGTTGGGAGACGTTCGTCAAAGGCAAGCCGCTTGGCGATCGTGGTCTTGTAGAGCGAGCAGACGTTCCAAAGGCCGTTCATGCCGTTGAAGTTTGCCGAGGAAACGAGGATGACACCGGGCTCGGGCTTCGTGTGCACGATGTAGGCAGCCGCGACACGAGCGTCCTCGAGACACGCCTGCATTCTCGCCACGGCGGAGGAATCGATGAGCACGGCGTGCGACGAGAGCACGAGGACAAACGGGGCGGTAACGTGCGACAGCCCTTGATTCAGCGACCGGGAATAGTTGAAGGCTCCCCCCACGTAGGCGTGGCACTCGCACTTCCAAGCTTCCGCGATCGAAAGGGTGTCATCGGCTGACCCAGAGTCGATGACGATGATCCGCGTAGGGGGAGGAAGCTGGCTCCGCAAGCCGGCGAGGGTGTCGGCGAGCGTGGCCGCGGAATTGCAGGTGCGGACAATGGCGTCGTAAGCGAACATCGAACCGACTCCCGCTCGCGGCGACCGCCCCTCGGACTGACGAGGAATCGCGATCACCCCCGCAGGACAGCCCCGCAGGATCGGCCACACGCGGCTACGATTCCGTCAACGAGCCGCTTCGATTCGTCGCTCGAAATCGTCTCGGTCTGGCTGCGGAAGCGGAGCCCTACAACGAGGCTCTTCTTCCCGGCCCCGAGCCGCTCCGCATCTTCCCAAACCTGCTCGAGAGACAGCGACTCGAGTATTCTATCCGCCCCAGGCGCCCCGCGGATCGCCCGCTCGACCTCCGCCCACAACAGCCCCTGGTCGACGACGAGATTCAGATCCCGCTGCACCGCCGGAAACTCACTCGGCGGCACGAGCTTCCGCGGCTGACTGCCGCTGATTTCGAGGAGATCGAGCCGCAGCTCCGCCGCCGACACCGGCCCTTCGAGGCCGAATCGGGCCAGCACCCCGTCCGCCACCTCGCCGACGACGCCGACGCGGACCGGCTCCGCTTGGGCCCGCTCGAGGACGATCTCCGCAGCCCGGCCCGGCGTGAACAGGTCAAACGCCCCGCGGCGAAACTCAACCACGCCCCCCAGCCGCCCGATCACCGCTTCGGCGAGGCCCTTGGCTTTCGCATAGGGGCCACCAAGCACAAGTGACACGAGCAACGGCTCCTCGAGCGGCGACGCTTCCGTGGCGTTCCCACTGCGATCGAGATACGCCCGGGCGACTTCAAACAGATCCCCATGCGGCGCCCCGACGGCCCGGTTGTGGCCACAGGCTTCCAAGAGGCTCGGAAGGAGCGTGCGCCTGAGGCGATCAGCCCCCCGAACGAGCGCCGGCGACACGCGCCGCGGCGGCAGCGCCGTCCATGGGCTCGCCGTCGACTCAAACGCCTCGGAGACGACGCTCCGCGTCATCGCCTCGCACAGCCCGGCGGCGACGAGCACCTCGCCGGCCACGCGGATCGTCCGCTCCCGGGCCGACTGCTCGACGGGCTTGGCATGGATTGGCCGGTCTTCGGGAATCGAGTCGTAGCCCTCGATCCGGGCGATCTCCTCGACCAGATCGATCTCGCGCGTCACATCGCGCCGCCAGCTCGGCGCCTGCCACCGGCAACGCTCGCTGCAGGCCGCTTCCTTCACAAATCCCAGCCCCGTGAGGATCTCCGCCTGCCGCGCCGCCGACACGGGCACCCCAAGCACCTCCTCGACCCGCGCCGCCCGCAAGTCGATCGTCGCCCGCCCGCCGGCAAGCGTCCCCGCCTCGACCACGCCAGCGAGCACCTCGCCGCCAGCCAATTCCTGAATCAGCGCCGCCGCCCGGCGACTGGCCCACTCCACGGCCGCCGGATCGGGCCCGCGCTCAAAGCGGTAGGAGGAGGCACTCATGAGAACGAGCCCCCGAGCCGCCGCCCGCACGACCAGCGGCGCGAACTGCGCTGACTCCAGCAGCACATCAACGGTGTCGGCCGCGATCTCGCTCTCCGCCCCCCCCATCACGCCAGCCAGCGCCACCGGCCCCTCGGCGTCGGCGATCACCGCCATGCCGGTAGTGAGGGAATAGTCTTTGTGGTTGATGGCCCGAAACGTCTCGCCGTAATGGGCCCGCCGGACAACGATCCGCCCACCGCGGACCTTCGCCAGATCGAAGGCGTGGAGCGGCTGCCCGCATTCCATCATCACGTAGTTGGTGACGTCGACGACGTTGTTGACCGGCTCGATGCCGATCGTCCGCAGCCGGTCGGCGAGCCACGCCGGGCTCGGGCCCACGCGCACCCCCCGGATCACCCGCGCCGTGTAGTGCGGGCAAACATCGGGATCGCTGATCTCGACTGCGATCGCCGCCGCGGCCGGCACGGCCGCTTCGAGAGGCTGCGGGGCGGGGATGTGGAGCGGCCGATCGAAGAGCACCGCCACCTCGCGGGCCACGCCGACATGCCCCAGGCAATCGGGGCGATTGCTCGTCACCTCGATGTCGACGGCGGTGTCGGCTCCAACCTCCCAGGTTGCCTCGTGGTTGAGCCCGCTCATGAGGAGCCGTCGGACGAGCTCGTCGACGGGCGCATCCCAGCGGACATACTCGGCAAGCCAGGTCGTGGAGAGGATCATGGGCATTCACCAGCCTGGAAAAGGGGACCCTAGCGAAGCCGATCGGCCCCGCGATGCCGGCACGGAAACGTGCCTGGCAAACGCTCAACCGGACCGACCCGGAACTAAAACTGTTCGAGGAAGCGGACGTCGTTGCGGTAGAAGTCGCGAATGTCGGCCACGCCGTAGCGCCGGGCGGCGATCCGCTCCACCCCGAGCCCGAAGGCGAAGCCGGAGACTTCCGCCGGGTCGTAGCCGACCGCGGCGAGAACCGCCGGATCGACCATCCCCGCCCCGCCCATCTCCACCCAGCGGCCGCCCCATTCCATGTCAAACTCGACGCTCGGCTCGGTGAATGGAAAGAACGACGGCCGGAAGCGGACGTGAACGTCGCCGCCCAGGAAACTCGAGGCGAGGAACCGCAGCACTCCCTTGAGATCGGCCATCGTCGCCCCCGGCTCGACGAGCAGCCCCTCCACCTGATGAAACATCGGGTAGTGGGTGGCGTCGGCGGTGTCGGGGCGGTAGACGCGGCCGAGCGACACGATCCGCAGGGGCGGCTTGCGCTGCTCCATGACGCGGATCTGCACCGTGCTCGTCTGCGAGCGGAGCAGCAGCGGATCAGCCCCTTTGGCGACGGCGAGATAGAAATTGTCGAGCGGGTCGCGGGCCGGGTGCTCCGCGCCGATCGCCAGGGCCTCGAAGTTGTGCCACTGGTCTTCGACCTCGGGGCCATCGACGCTCTCGAAGCCGAGCCGGGCCATGATCTCCTGAACCCGCCGGATCGTCTGCGTGATCGGATGGACGTGGCCGAGCCGAAACGGCTCGCCGGGAAGCGTGACGTCGATCGCGGCAGCCTCGGCGGCAGCGCCTGAGAGCCGGGCCTGGGCGGCATCGAGGGCAGCGGTAATCGCCCCCTTGGCCTCGTTGAAGAGCCGCCCCCCCTCCGGGCGATCGGCCCCGTCCAAGCCGCCGAGGAGCTTTTGAATGCCCTTGAGGCGCCCACTCTTGGCACCGGCAAACTCGACGCGGGCCTGCTCGAGACCAGCGTCATCGGCAGCGGCCCCGAACGCCGCTACCGCTTCAGCGCGGAGACGCTCGACGTCAGCGCGGAACGATTCGAGCGACACGGTGCCCACGCGACAAGCCGCCTCTTCAGGTCAGGCGACGCCAGCCGGCGCCGGGAGTCCGAGGGCGGCACGAACCTGCTCGGCGATGGCATCGAAGCCGGTCGGGTCGAGCACGGCCATCTCGGAGAGCGTCTTGCGGTCGAGTTCGCAGCCGATCTTCTCGAGCCCGCAGATGAACTGGCTGTAGCGGATGCCACGTTCACGGGCCGCGGCGTTGAGGCGGATGATCCAGAGACGGCGGAAGTCGCGCTTCTTGCGACGCCGATCGCGGCGGGCGTAGACGCCAGCGCGGATGATCGATTCCTTGGCCGTCCGGAGCAGCCGGCGACGTCCGCCGACCGACCCCTTCACCCGCTTGAACAACCGCTTCTTGGCCCGCAGACGGGGGACGACGCTCTTGGTACGCATGGGACTGGTCTTTGTCTTTCAGGAGTCTCGACAGTGAATCGACGCTGAATCAACGAAACGGACAAAAAAGCAGGAGGATACCATCGTCCTGCCCGGCCCCTGGAATTCAAGGGGGGGCCTGCGAACCGGCAACTGAAGAAAGGGAAAACGGGGATACAGAGCGAGGAAAACAGGAGCCGGACAGGCAACGACGCCAAGTCTTTCCGGGGGCGGCTCGGTCAACACTCGCCCCGGAGATTCGGGGGAGGGATGAGCCGGGTGCTGGAAGGCAGGGTCAGTAGCTGTACTTCCCGAGGGCGGCAGCGATCTTCGGGGTGTCAACCGAGGCAAGCACACCGGTGCCACGGAGGTTGCGCTTCCGCTTCGAGGAGAGACGCACCTGAAGATGGCTCGTTCCGGCGCGGCGATGCTTCACCTTGCCCGTGGCGGTGAGCCGGAAACGCTTCTTCACACCCTTGTGGGTCTTCTGCTTCGGCATGGATGGGAACTCCGTGGATCGGTGAACGGGGAGGAGCTGTAAAGTGAGGGGCGTTGAACGGTGAGGGGGGATCAGCGAGGGGAGAGGGTACAGATCAGTCGCTTTCCCATCTGCTGCGGAGGGGCATCCATCTTACCGACCACATCGAGCTGTTCGAGGATATTCCGCATCACGCGCTGCCCTTCGTCGATGTGGGCCAGCTCGCGACCACGGAACACGACCGAGACGATCACCTTGTCCTTGTGCTGCAGGAATCCCTTGGCCTGATTCACCTTGAACTCGATGTCGTGCTCGCCCGTCTTGGGACGGAGGCGGATCTCCTTGATCTTCGTGTGGTGGACGTGGGTTTTGTGCTGTTTTTTCTTCTGCTGATACTTGAACTTGCCGAAGTCCATGATCCGGCAGACGGGCGGTTTTTCGTTCGGGGCAACCTCGACCAGATCAAGCCCAGCCTCCCGAGCGCGAGCCAGCGCTTCGTCGGTGGGGATGATCCCGAGCTGGCCTCCTTCGGCGGTGATCACGCGGATCGGGGAAATCCGGATCTGCTCGTTGATGCGATGGTTCTTATCGATGGCTCACGCCTCCGGACTCCGACGAATTGTCAGGCGATGCCCCGCGACGGTGGCACCGTCAACCTGCCCCGATTCCCGCGCTCACCGGAATCCCGGCAGGCCGGACTCCCGACATGTTGCCTGCCCGACACCGTGGCCAGGCAGGCCCCATCCGGCCGGGGACCGACTCCCACCGCGTCAAAACCGGTAAAAAACAGCGAAACTCGCGACGCGTGCGCAACGCCGCAACGAGATCACCATCGTGGGAATCTCCGAGTATTCCATGCGGTGACGGGGGGAGTCAAGCGGGGTCAGTCAGCCGCGGGAGAGGATGAAGATCGCGCCACCCGTCGCGCCGAACCCGGAATCTGGTGCGGCCCCGGGCAACTCGACAAAAACGCTTAATACCAGGTGTCCGCAGGCCAATCTTACCCAGTGTGAGCAGACTCTTTGGCCGGAAAGGCCGCGGGGAGGGCTTTTGATGAACCCTAGGCAGACGACGCAAAGCCAAACCTGAAAACAACTTAAGGCATAAAATAGAGACTCTGCCAAGCCCTTTCTTTAGGCGTTGCAGAAAAAAACTGGAGAACAAGCCGGTGGCCGAAGAACTTTTTCTGACCTCGGCCGTATAAATCGGCGTCCCGGATACGGGAACGGGGGGCACAGGAGGGCCCGCCCATCGATTCCGAAATCAGCGCCGGCCTGGCAAGGCACCGGCCCGGAATCGTGCGACAGCTCACCGCGAACGTCCCTGCCGGCAACGGCAGCGGAACCCTGCCGAGGAGATCGGCGACGTGGTGCACGTTTCGGCAGATCGAGTGGCCGGTGGGAAAGCCGCCGGGTGGGTCGATTGCCAGCAATGAAGGTCGCGTGAAACACTGTCTCGGAGCATCGGGGCCGCGGGCGAAGTCAGGGGTCGCCCGCAGGCCCGGTTCCGACCAAACCAACGACCGGCTTCGGATGGCCGGCCAAGGAGGATAACGATGCGTTCTGATTCCCAAGGTCCTGTCGTGCGCCTGTTCATGGAAGAGCAGATCGATTTCGAACCGCGTCCCGCCACCGGCGTGAGCGGGGCCGACGTCGTCGCTGATGCATCCTCGCTTGACGGGGACGTCGCGTCGATTGGCAGCGACGGCGTGCTCTCGATCGAGGAACTCGCTTCCCGCTTCAACGTCTCCACAAAGACGATCTCGCGGTGGCGGGCCCACGGCCTCGTCGCCCGGAGTCACGATGTGGGGGGGCGAAAGCGGGTCGGATTCCTCGCCAGCGATGTCGAGCGATTCGTCTCCGACAACCCGCTGCGCATCGAGCGGGGGAGCCGCTTCAGCCAGCTCTCCACCGAGGAGCACGGCAAAATCATCGCTTGGGCGCGCCGGCTGGCCGCCGCGGGCGCCTGCCCGGCCGACGTTCATCGCCGGATCGCGAAGCGCCTCAACCGCAGTGTCGAGACGATCCGCTACACCATCAAGCACCACGATCAGGAAAACCCCGGCGTCGAGGTTTTCCCGGCTGCCGACGGTCGCCTCCGTCCGGAGACCTGCGAGCGGATCTTCCAGCTCTGGTCACGCGGCGAAGCGGTCGATTCGATCGCCAAGCGCTACCACCGCTCGAAGGCGAGCATCTATCGGGTGATCCTCGCCCAGCGGGCCGCCCACACGATGCTCCTTCCGCTCGACAACATCCCCAACGCCCTCTTCGACCGCCGCACGGCCGAAGACGTGGTCAACCAACCCTTCCCCGGACTCGACGATCCGGCGAAGCGGACGCGGCGCCCCACCGGCCTGCCGGCCTATCTCGCCAGTCTCTACGAGGTGCCGCTGCTCAATCGGGAGCAGGAGGTGTGGCTGTTCCGGAAGTTCAACTACCTCAAGCACAAGGCGAAGTCGCTCCGCGACCAACTCGACCCCGAGAAGCCGAGCACCCGTCTGATGGACCAGATCGACTCGATCTACGAGGAGATCGTGGCCCTGAAGAACCGCCTCGTCCGCTCCAACCTCCGGCTCGTGGTGTCGATTGCCAAGCGGCGGGTTTCTCCGGGCGACAGCTTCTTCGACCTCGTCAGCGACGGCAACATGTCGCTGATCCGCGCGGTGGAGAAGTTTGACTATGCCCGCGGCAACAAGTTCAGCACCTACGCGTCGTGGGCGATCATGAAGAACTACGCCCGCACGATTCCCGACGAGCACAAGCGCCGCGAACGGTTTCGGGCGGCCGACATGGAGATGCTGCAAACGGCCGCCGACCCGCGGACCGACGAGAACCAGCTGCGGATGGCGGAATCGGACCGGCTCCAGCAGGTGGGACGGTTCCTCGACCGGCTCGACTCGCGCGAGCAGACGATCATCATCCGCCGCTACGGCCTCGACCGTGGACTCGAACCGCAAACCCTCAAGGAAGTCGGCACCGCCCTCGGCGTGACGAAGGAGCGGGTCCGGCAGATCGAGGCCAAGGCGCTCGAGAAGCTCCGCGAAGCGGCCCACGCCGAGGCCGTCCTTCCGGAATTGGAGTGATCGGCAGCCGTTCGCCCGCGCCGCCATCGCTCACCGCCTCTGGCCCACGGCCAGCAGCAGAGCGGTCCGGCGGGCGGCGGCGGAGCTTGTGTGTCTCCACGTCGGGCTCCGCCCAAGCTCTGTCCAAGGACAGCTACCGTGCCGCGGCCGGAGCGTCGAACGACGCCGGGCGGACTCCCGGATCGGCGGCCGAATCGGCGGCCGGCGGGGCAACGGCCCGGCGGCTTCCGGCCCGGGGTCGGGAAAGCTCGTCCTGTTCTTGCTTGGAAAGCTGCGGCGCGCTGCCTGGCGGCCCACCGGCAGCCCCCCGGGCTACCGCCGCACCGTCGGCGGTCGCCGACTGGCTCGTGCCGGCGAGGAAATTGTCGATCGCCGCCCCTTCGCGGAGATGGGTGAAATACCGTCCCATCTCGATCCGCTGCTTCTTGTCCTCGATGTCGACATAGAGCTCGTCGCGAACCTCCTCGAACCGCAGTTGCTGCGGTTCGGTGAAGGCCTCGCAGTAGAAGACCATGAAGCGGTCGGCGATCTGGACCACGCCGGAGAGCTCGCCGGGCTTGAGCGCGAACACCTCCCGCTCGAGCGCGGGCTGGCCACCGAACCGCTGGATCGGCGGCACCTCGCCCCGCAGGCTGCGGGTGGTCGGATCGACCGAGTACTTCTCGGCGAGGTCGCCAATCAGTTCGGCACTCGGGTTCTGGCGGGCCAGCTGCCATACCTCCTGGGCACGCCGCTGGGTGTCGAGGATCACGACGCGACACTTCGCCCGCGGTCCGAACGTCGCGGCGAAGGCCTTGTCGAGATCTTCCTGCGACACCGGCACCTTGCCAACGAGCTTCTTGAGGGCCACCGTCGGCTGGACGATGTCGTCGAGGTAGTGCTTGAGCGGCACCTTGTCGTCCCGCGTCACCCGCTCGAGCCAGGCGGCGGTGTCGGGAGTGCCGTCATCCCTTCGGAATCCCATCGCCTCGGCGCCGCGCATGACCTCGGCGTCGATGTCGGCCTGGGTGACGGCGACCTCGTTCTTCGCCATCGCCTGGGAGAGGAGCGTGCGGGTGACGAGGATCTCGAGAACATCGAGGCCGTGACGATCGAGGCTTGCCTGACGAACGCGGTCGATGCTCACCGGCGCCCCGTTGACGAGCGCCGCCACTCCCGGAAGCGCGGCCGCGCGGGCCGGATCGTTCATCACGTTCTCGACCTTGGCGGCCTCCTGGAGGCGGCGGAACACCGACGAGGACGCCTCCCGGCTCTTCCGCTCGCGCAATTCCTCGGTGAGCCGTGGGCGGACGTCGTCGAGGGCCACATCGGCCGCCGGGAGATGCCCTTCGCACTTGAGGATGATGAATTGGTCGGCCACCTGGACCACCGGCGAAATGCCGCCGACCGGGAGGCCGAAGGCGACCGCCTCGAACCTCGGCTCGCCGGTGTGACGGCGGATCGGCTGCACCCAGCCATTGGCGCTAGCGCTGCCAACGTCGACCGAGTGCTGGCGGGCGAAGGAACCGAACTCGTCGGGCTTCGCCGCCACTTCGCCACGGATCCGTTCGGCATCGGCCGCCGTGCGGAGGACGATGATCCGCGCCTTCACGGCCGGACCGAACTGGTGCTCGTGGGCCTCGGCGATCTCCTCGGGCGTCGGCTCGATCTCGGCGTGCGCCAGACGTCGCAGGGCGATCATCGGCCAGACGATCTCGTCGGCATACTGCTGCGGGGTCACGCCACGCTCGTCGCGGATCAGTTCGATCCACTTCTCGCGTGGGAGATTGAACCGCTTCGCCATCGTCTCGATCTCGGCATCGACCTCCTCCGGCCCGACGGCGATCCCCAACTGCCGGCAGCCCTGCTCGATGACCATCTTGTTGACGATCGCCTCGAGGACCGTGGCCCCGTGGCGGGCGACGCATTCATCGGTGAGCTGAGCCTGCGGGATCTCCGCGCCGTTGACCATCGCGGCGAGTTGCCGAGCCGGCGGCTGGGGGGCGGCGATAGCCTTTGCATCGGCCCCTTTCTTCCCCGGGGCGGGCCGCGGTGCCGCGGCAGGAGACGCGGCGGGAGTCCGGCCGCGAAGCAGTGGGATCTGAGCATCGGCCTGCGAGTCGCCCGTCCCCACGCGCCATGCGAGGCAGGCAAGGACAACCACCGCAGCACCGAGCAGTCCCGGCGTCCCGCCGATGCTTGCGGCCGCGGAGCGGCACCTCGCCAAGGCACCAGTCACGGCATCGACGAACGTCCCCCACGCATGGCGCATCGCAAGCCCTCCTTGGACGGAATCCCGGCGTCCTGCCGGGGATGAACTCTGGGAAAACTAGGGAACTCGGCGTTGTCGATCAAGGCGAACCGGCCCCGCGCCGCCCCCCCACCATGTTGCGTTGCGGCATTTTGCCGCCCGAGGGTAGGCTCTCGAGGCTCCCTCGCCCGCCCAGGTTCTCCAGGTTGTTGCCGATGGCTTCGCCCCCCTCTTCTCCGCGTGGCAACGATCCGTCCCACCCGGAGTGCCTCACGATCCTCGGCCTCCTCCCGCCGGTGACGGCCGAGGATGTCAAGCAGGCCTACCTCGCAAAGGCGATGGCCGCCCACCCCGACCGGGGAGGCGATCCGGCCGATTTTCTCCGCCTCCAAAAAGCCTATG
The DNA here is from genome assembly GCA_947453125.1 of Planctomycetaceae bacterium. Classification (GTDB taxonomy): domain Bacteria; phylum Planctomycetota; class Planctomycetia; order Pirellulales; family UBA1268; genus QWOP01. Next base: position 10,346 of record CANGGC010000021.1, read on the forward strand.
ACGACGCGAAGGAGTTCGTGCAGTTCAAGGCGGGGAAGCTCGAGTGGCTGGCCTCGAAGATCGAGGCCTACTCGCAGCAACAGGAGGTGGTCACCGAGGCCATCGAGCGGGGCGGCGAGATCGAGATGGAAGAGGCCGACTGGCTGCGGAAGAGTTTCGGCGAGGACTTCGGCCATGTCGCCGACAAGCTCGTCACCGTCCGGGTGCGCGGCCCCCGGGCTGACGACGTGTTCGCGATCCTCCTCGGCTTCCGCGCCGAGTCGCTCAAGGATCTCGCTACCCTCGACCTCTCCGGGGGCACGATCACCGACGAGGGGCTCCTGCAATTGAAGGAGCTCAAGAGCCTCCGCGCGCTCGATCTCCGCGGCACGGCCGTCGGAAAGCTCGCCGCCGAGGTGCCGAAGTGGTTCGAGCATCTCGAGTTTCTCGGTCTCCCGAAGGGGGCCGTGGGAATGCTGGGGCGATTCGGGATGCCGCGACGCGTGAAACTCGTCGTCGGCGATGCCCCGACGGCCTGACCACTCCGCCCAACGATCTGCCGAGCTTCGCTCTACAATTCCCCAGCCGACACTCTCCGCTTACACGTTTGCCGTCAAGCTTTCCGGTCAAACTTTCCAGCCAAGGAGGATCGATGCCGCGCCCCGCCCCGACAAGCGATTGGTTCTGCCGCCTGGCCCTCGGCGCCCTCCTCACGGCAGCCCTGCCGATCACCACCCGCGGCGATGACGACGCCGCCCCGAAGGAGACGCCCACCGTGGCCGATGAATCGCCGACCACTGACCAGCTCGACAAGCTCTACGAGGCCCGGACCGTCCGCGTCGCCCCGGCGAAGGACGTCGAGCCGGTCGACTTCGGCTACCGGCTCCTCAAGCCGGCGTCGGTCGAGCCAGGCACGCGTTATCCGCTCGTGATCTTCCTCCACGGCGCCGGCGAACGGGGCAACGACAACCTCAGCCAGCTCAAGTACTTCCCCACCTGGATGGCCGAGCAGAGCGCCCGTCAGGCCCGTCCATGTTTCGTCCTCGCTCCCCAGTGCCGCGACGACCAGAAGTGGGTCGACGTCGACTGGTCCAAGATCGAGAGCACGCCCCATTCCCCGACACCGACCGTCGACATGCTGGCCGTGATCGCCGCGATCGAAGAGACGCTGAAGCGGGAATCGATCGACCCGGCACGGATCTATCTCACAGGGCTCTCGATGGGGGGCTACGGCTCGTGGGATCTCGCGGCCCGGATGCCGGATCGCTTTGCAGCCGTGATTCCGATCTGCGGCGGCGGCGACGAGGCGACGGCGGCAAAAATCAAGGATCTGCCGATCTGGTGCTTCCACGGCGACGCCGACACCGCCGTGCGCGTGGAGCGGTCGCGGACGATGATCGAAGCCCTCCGCGCCGCCGGCGGAGCCCCCAAGTATTCAGAGCTCGCCGGCGTCGGCCACGATTCCTGGACGCCCGCATACCGCGATCCCGACGTTCTCGCTTGGCTCTTCGCCCAACGGAAGCCCGCAAAGGGGAAGTGACAGCGCCGCGCAATCGTGGCTTCGGGGTCGGCGAAGCCCTCTCACCCACTCACTCCGGGAACAGGCCCGGGATCGAGAGGTAGCGTTCGCCGAGATCGGGGAGGACGACGACGATCAGCTTGCCGTCGTTCTCCGGGCGCCGGGCCACCTGGATCGCGGCCCAGGCGGCAGCGCCGCAACTGATCCCGCACATCAGCCCCTCGCGCTTGGCCATCTGCCTGGTCATCTCCTTGGCATCCTCGTCGTCAACCTTCACGACTTCGTCGATGATCTTGAGATTGAGCACTCCAGGGATAAACCCGGCGCCGATCCCCTGGATCGTGTGACGGCCCGGCTTGATCGGCTCGCCGGCGAGTTTCTGCGAGATCACGGGGCTGTTGAGCGGCTCGACCGCTATCACCTTCAGGCTCGGCTTGTAGGCCTTGAGCACCTCGCCACAGCCGGTGATCGTGCCCCCCGTGCCGACGCCGCAGACAAGGATGTCGACTTTGCCATCGGTGTCGGCCCAGATCTCCTCGGCCGTCGTCTTCCGGTGGATCTCGGGATTGGCGGGATTATTGAACTGCTGCGGCATGAAATACTGCGGGCTCGACTTCGAGACATCCTCGGCGTGCCGCACCGCTCCCGGCATCCCCTCGGCGGCCGGCGTGAGCACCAGTTCGGCGCCGAGCGCCTTGAGCATCCGCCGACGCTCGAGGCTCATGCTCTCCGGCATCATCACTCGCAGTTTGTA
>CANGGC010000022.1 GCA_947453125.1 Planctomycetaceae bacterium
GCGGAAAGCTCTATGCCTCGATCGGATTCGAGCCCTGTGGTGATGTGACTCTGCCGGGAGATTTCGAACGCCGTCGGATCACCAACCCGGATGCCCCGGCGTTCGATCACTGCATCCGCGTCCGGGTCGACGGCGTCGAACGCTGGATGGTGCCGGTGCTCTGGTCTCGGACCGCCGACTACGACGCGAAGGCAGGCAAAGCGTTCTTCGACACGATGGAGTTTCGTCTGATGGCGGTGCGGCTCGAGGGGGATCCCGTCCGCGGTGTGCCCGAGATCGGTGCCGACGGAGCGCCGATCATGACCAAGCCCGAGGACGTGGAAGGATTTTTCGAGCAGGTGGGGAGGAACACCGGCTACCTCATCCATCCGGAGGAGATCCTCGCTGACAATTTCGAGATCCTCTTGGCGGGGGAACGGCGGCCGCCGAATCCAGAGATCGTTCGGCGCCTCGGCGAGATCCTCCGGCAGGGCGAATGACCAATCGGGCTCACGCTTCCGAGGGGGTGGCAGGGCCCCTTTGTGAGGATTCAGCGAAACTTTCTCCCTCTGGTGGCGTTGAAGGGGCTTGTGTCGATCCGCACGTCCGGCCCTTGCCGTGGCATTCGCGGATCGATTCCCTGCCGTACGAGTCTTTGTCCCACGCGCAACGGGTCAACCCGATGCGTGTGGCACGGATAGCCCCTTCACGATGGTTCTGCAGATCTCCCTGTCCGTGGCCCACTCCAGTGAGGTCCTCCGTGCCGGCATGATCGCCATTGCGGCCAGCGAAGGTTTCGTCATCGCCGGCAGTCATGGCGACGCTGAGAGCGCGATCGCTGGGATCGTGGCTTCAAACCCCGTCGTGGCGCTCATCGACGGAGGGTTTGCCGGCCCCGTCGACGGCTTTGACGTTGCCCGACGGGTGAAGGCGGGGGCGGCCGGCGTCCGCTTGGTGATCACGAGCCCCTCGGCCGACACCACCCATCAGGCCCGGGCGAGGGCAGCCGGAGCCGTCAACTGCATCCCCGAAAGCAGCACGGCCCAGGAACTCGTGGCGGCAATCAAGAACGCCGCTGCGGACCAGGCTCCGCTCGCCCACGAGCCGTTTGCGCTCGTCGGGGCCAGGCTCGTCGCCGGCGCCGACGGGGCCGATCGCCATCTCACCCTCCGCGAGCGGCAGGTGCTACGGCATCTGGCCTACGGCCTGAGCAACGACGAGATCGCCGCCTCGCTCGGGATCGGGCTGGAGACGGTCAAGACCCACATCCACAAACTGCTCAGGAAGATGTCGATGCGCGACCGCACCCAGGTGGCGGTGTGGGCGGTGAAGAACGGCGTCGTGTGAGCGGGCGTTCGGTCACACCTTCTCGAGCTTCGTCACCCGTCCGGTGGCGACCCACTCCGCGACGAAGATGTCGCCCGAGGGGGTGAAGCAGGCGTCGTGCGGGTGGACGAACTCTCCGTCGATCCATTTGTCAGGCTGGCCGCGGAGATTTTCCACCTCTCCGAGGCGGGCGACTGCTTCGCCGAGCTTCGCCACCGGCTTGTTGTCTGGCCCGAGGAGGGTGACGCAGGCCTTCAATTCCGGGACGACGAGGAGATTCTTCCAGCTGTCGATGTTCGCCGGCAGCCCGAATCCGGGGAGCGTTTCCTTGTAGACGCCGTCCATCGAGAACACCTGGAGCGTGTCGTGGGCCCGGTCGGTGACGACGATCGTCGGCTCGCGTCCAGGCCGGCGATCGACCCACAGGCCATGGGCGGTGTTGAACGTCCCCTGGCCGTCGCCGGCGCCACCGAAGCAACTGACCCACTTCGCGTCCTTGTCGTAGCGGTGGATCTTGAAGGTGCCGTAGCCGTCGGCGAGGAGGAATCCGCCGTCGTCGAGGAAGGCGACGTTCGTCGGCAGGAAGCCCTCGCGCGTCCACGTCGCCGTCGTCGAGACATCCTCACCGGCGGCGTAGCAGCCCGACTCCATCGGGGCCTTGCGATACCACACCGTCTCGCCATCGAGCGTGAGCTTCGCGAATGCCTTCACCTGCTGATAGGCGCAGACATAGAGAAACTCCCCGTCCCCCTCCTTCCGCACCTCGATGCCGTGGCCCCCACCCTGGAACTGGCTGCCGAAGGCGCGGATGAATGTCCCGGCGGGATCGAAGACGAAGATCGCCGGATGGTCCTTCTGCTCCTTCCGCCCCTCGTGGATGACGTAGAGATTCCCTCCCGCATCGACGGCGACGTTGTGGGTCGTCTGCCAGGTGTAGCGGTCGGGGAGTTGCGGGAAATGGTGCTTGACGCGGAAGGTGTGCTCCCCGGAGCCGACGATCGTCTCCTTCCCCGACTGCTGCACCCGGGCCAAGGCCGGGGTGGCCGCAGCGGCGGCAGCGCCGAGCGCGAGGGCTCCAGTAAATCCACGGCGGGAGAGACGCGGAGTCGTGAAGGACGGCTGAGTCGGCATGGTCGAGGCTCCGGACGTGGATGGGTGAGGGGGTGCGGGGAGAGCGCGGAAGGAGACAGAGCCCTGCGCTCCTCGAGATCCCCCGCCAAGTTTTAGTACCGAGACGACGCTCCGCCAAGCGGCTGCGGCGGTCGGTCGGCCCGACGATCATGCCAAGATGTCGTGGATCACCCGGCCATGGACGTCGGAGAGACGGAAGTCGCGGCCGCCGAAGCGGTAGGTGAGCTTCTCGTGATCGACGCCGAGAAGATGGAGGACCGTCGCCCAGAGATGGTGGACGGTGACGGGATGCTCGACGGCGTGGTAGCCGAGATCGTCGGTAGCGCCGTAGATGGATCCCCCCTTCACTCCCCCGCCGGCGATCCAGACGCTGAACCCGAACGGATTGTGGTCGCGACCGTCCGACCCTTGCGCGAACGGTGTCCGGCCGAACTCGCCTGCCCAGACGACGAGCGTCTCCTCGAAGAGCCCACGGGCTTTGAGGTCGTGGATCAGTCCGGCAATCGGTTGGTCGACCTGCCTCGCCATCTCGGCATGGCCGGCTCTCAGGCCGCCGTGCTGGTCCCACGGGTTGCCGATCTGGCCGGGGTCGGCGGGCCGCGGCAGACAGGTGAGCTCGATGAAGCGGACGCCGCGCTCCACGAGGCGACGGGCGAGGAGGCACTGCCGACCGTACTCGACCGTCTCCCGCACCGGTGAATCCATCCCGTAGAGGGCCTTCGTCGCAGCCGTCTCGTCAGCGAGATCGACAAATCCCGGGACGGCGGCTTGCATTCTCGCGGCGGTTTCGTAGCTGCGGATCGCCGCCTCGAGGCGCGGGTCGTCGCCGGCGATGGCGAGATGGCGGCGGTCGAGACGGGCGACGACGCGCATCCGCGCTTCTTGGCTGAAAAGTGGCTCGCGCGGCCGGATGTTGGCAATCGGCTCCGCGGCCGCCGGATCGAGAAGCGTCGCCTGGTGGGTCGCCGGCAGATACCCGCTGCCATAGACGCCGACGCCCCCCAGCGGCGCGCCGCCTCCGGCGAGGACGACAAACCCCGGCATCTCCCGGCAGTCGCTCCCCAGCCCGTATGACATCCAGGCTCCGGCGCTGGGGTGGCCGGCGAGGGAAAAGCCGCTGTGGAGGTGGTAATTGGCCTGTGCATGTTCGTTGGCCGGGCTCGTCATTGAGCGGATCACGGCAAGGTCGTCGGCACAGTCGGCAACATGGGGAAACAGTTCGCTCACCGGCAGGCCGCTCTCACCACGTCTGCGAAACTCCCACGGGCTCGCCATGATCGTGCCGTTGGCGTTGAACATCGTCGGCCTCACCGGCACCGGCATCGGCTTGCCATGGTCGATCGCAAGCCGCGGCTTGGGATCGAACGAGTCGACGGCCGAGACGCCCCCCGACATGAAGCAGAAGATCACGCTCCGCACGCGGGCCTTGGGCGCGGAGTCTCCCGAGGCATGCCCGAGATCCCCCCGGGCGGCCAGCGCCGAGAGCGCCATCGCGCCAAAGCCGGTCGAGGCCCCGGTGAGGAGCCGACGGCGGGGAATGCCCCAGCCGGGAACGCCGTGCCGCCGGGCGTCATTCGACATGGATGAACTCCTTTAGGCAGAGAATTGCATGGGCCACGTCCCCCCAGGCCAGCGCCTCGGTTTCGGCCGCCGGGCGGGGCGTGCCGTCGGGGAGGTGCGCCTGGGCGGAGCGCACGGCGGCGAGATGAACGAGGAGGAGCGCGGTTTCTTCGCTGTCGGCGGGACGCGACAGGGCAGCGAGAATCATTCCCTGCAGACGGGCTTTGTCGGTGTCTGACGCGGCGGCGACGCGCGCGCCCCATTTCGTCGCCTGATCGATGACGAACGGGTCGTTGAGCATCGTTAACGCCTGCACCGGCCCGCCGGTGATGTCGCGGACGCCGCGTGTGGTGGATGGTTTCGGGGCGTCGAAGACCTCGAGGAACGGATTGGAGGCGTTGCGTCGGATCCGTTGATAGACGCTGCGCCGCCGGTTGCCGTCGAGTGGGCCGACCGGCCCTCCCCCCTCGGTTTTCGCCGTGTGGTAGACGTCGATGCCCGGGCCCCCCATCGTCAGATCGAGTTGGCCGGAGGTAGCGAGGATCGAATCGCGGATCGATTCGGCGTCGAGGCGGCGGAGCGGAGCATGGGAGAGGAACGCGTTGAGCGGATCGATCTGCGTGGCTTTGGGGGATGGCAGGGCCGACCCGCGGAAGGCCCGGCTCATGACCATCTCCCGCAGGGCACGCTTCACCGACCAGCCCTCGTCGATGAAGCGGCCGGCGAGCCAGTCGAGGAGATCGGGGTGCGTGGGGGCGATTCCGAGGAGCCCGAAGTTGTCGGTCGTGGCGACGATCCCACGCCCGAAGACATGGTGCCAAAGCCGATTGACCATGACGCGGGCGAGGAGATCCCTCCCCGGCCCGACCGCCTCGTCGGCCAGCTGGATCCGTCCGCTGGGGGCGTTCGAAGCCTCGGCCTGCGGCGCATAAGGGGCGCTTGCGAACAGCGACAGGCCGCGCCGCGGCACGAGGGCTGCCGGGCGGGTGTGCTGGCCGCGGACGAACAACGGCTGGTCGAACCCTGCCGCCTCGAGGACGCCGGGCGCCCGGCGTGGGACGGGAATGCCCCGTTCCGCAGCCCGGTAGCGCTCGACCGGCTCTCGCAGGGTAGGGAGCTCAGCGAGGGTCGTGGGGAGGATCCCGCGGCGGATGAAAAAGTCGAGCAGCGCCCGACTGTCGTCATCGAGTGAGCCATCCCGCCAGGCCAGAATCGTCTCAACGAGGCGTGACTCCATCCGCAGCGCGAGATCAGCTGGGGCTGCTGGCACCGGTCCGGCGAGGAATGGCGCCGCTGCGAGGAACGTATCGCGCGGAGGCTCTGGAAAATCCCCTTTCATCACCGCGGCGATCCCGAAGAAGGCCCGTTCGGCCGGGTCTGTGACGAGTTCCACATAGGCCTTCGAGCCCCGTCGGTAGTTGGTGTCGAGACGGAGCCAGGCGAGGTCGTCGCGGTCGGGGCGGACGGCGGGAAAGACGCCGCCATTGCCGATCGGATAGTTTTCGATGACGAGCCGGGCCACGGCCCCACGCCCCAGGACCCGGAGGTGGATGCTGTCGCTGTCGATGACGAACCGGGGCGACTGATAGACCCCAGGCTGGCGACTGCTCAGGAGATGCGTGTGGATGCCAGCCGGAAGGATCCCGGCGATCACCTGATCCCCATCGGCGACGACGGTGAACGCCCCATTGACCGCCGGCTCGGGCCTGAGCCCGGGGCCGTGACGGAACCACGACGCATGGTCGGGGCCTCGCACGTCCCACAGGAGGGTGGCACGGGCGTTGGCTTCAGTTCCAGCCCGGCGGTCGGCTTCGATCGCCGCGACGAGGCCGTTCCAGGTGGCGGGCCACGCGTCCACAGGCGTTGCCGTAAGCCTGGCCCAGGCGTGGAGGGGGCTTGCGGGATCATCCCCGGCAGCGGCGAGGGGGGCCGCGAGCGGGCTTTCGCTGGGTGTGGTGGCGGCGTTCAGCGCCGCCGCGATCCGCGCCCGGTCCGACCGCAGTCGCGCGAGGGTCTCGCGACCGGCATCGTCGAGGGTGGCGAGGAGTTCCTCGTCGGTCACCCCTTCCGGACCTGCCCCGAAAGAGGCTGCGATCTCCTCGTCCGACAGCGCCCTGTCGTAGGCCCGTGCCTCGTCGATCTCGCCGGCCAGCGGGGGATTGATGTCAGACAGACGCTGCCCGAAGAGAAACCTCGACCCGCCGGCTTTGAACGTCCAGAGCGCTCCCTTGGCGGTTGGCTCGCCGTAGGGCAAGCCGTTGCGGTAGAGCCGGATCGAGCCGTCGGCGGCCCAGGCAATCGCGACATGGACAATCATCTCGGGGCCGGCCGTCTCTTCCGTCCCCCTCGGATCCTCGGTGCGGTTGAAGAAGTCGCTCCCTGCCATCCAATGGCGTGGCTTCATCTCCCCGAAGACGATCGAATCGAAGAATCGTCCCTCTGGAACATCGAGCCCGATCACCCCTCCCCCACGCTGATCGAGATTGGCAAGCGTCAGCCAGGCCTCGAGCGTCTTTTCAGTCAGGTCGCGTGGCAGCGCCTTGGTGCGCATGTTCGCGCTGACACCATCGAGGATCAGCCGACCGTCGCGGACGATCGCGCCGCCGAGCAGTTCGCCATCGAGACCGCCGACGCTGTCACGGGTGTCACCTGAGAAAGTCCATCGCGCAAACGGAGCCGGGAGCGCGGCGGCCAACGGGGCGAGCCCACGCTGCTGGAACGCCGAGGCCCGGGCAGGCTGCTCGATCCGATCGATTGCCGCGTTCACCGCGGCGTGCTCGGCGCGGAGGGCCGTCGCCCGCGTCATCCGCTCGGCTTGCTCCGCGAGCCGGGCCGGAAGCGCTTCTGCCACATCGAGCCAGGCTGACACGAGGCCCGCCTTGATCGAAGCTTTGAGCGCGGAGAGATCGGCGTCAGCCGCCTCGAGGGACTCCGTCCGATCGAGGATCACCTGGCCTGGGCGACTGCTCGCGAGGATCCCATAGAGGGCGTAGAAATCCTCCTGCGTTACGAAATCGAACTTGTGGTCGTGGCAGCGGGCGCAGGCGGCGGTGAGCCCGAAGAACGTCTTCGAGTAGACGTCGATCTGGTTCTCGATCACTTTCACTTGATCGTCGAGGGCATCGACCGGCACGAAGCCGAGCTCCACCATCCGCAACTGCGCCGGGCCGATCGCCGACTCATTGAACCCCTCGGCGGCGTTCCAGCGCGGATCAGGGAGGAGGTCGCCGGCGATCTGCTCGCGCACGAAGCGATCGTAGGGGAGATCGTCGTTGAAGGCGCGCACCAGGTAGTCGCGGTAGCGCCAGGCATTCGGAAGCTCGGGGTCGCCCTGGCTGCCGTGCGATTCGCAGTAGCGGACGAGATCCATCCAGTGGCGCGCAAAGCGCTCGCCGAAGCGCGGGGAGGCGAGCATCCTGTCCACCGCCGCCTCGTAGGCCGCCGGCGATGGATCGGCCGCGAAGGCGAGCACCTCGTCGTGACTGGGGGGAAGGCCGGTGAGAACGAACGACAGACGCCGTAGGAGCGTGGCCGGGGGAGCCATCGGCGCAGGATCGAGGCCGGCCGCGTCGAGGCGTGCGGCCACGAAGCGATCGATCGGATTGTCGCTCCAATCGGTGCGATGTGCCGGTGGTGGAGCGTGTCGCAGCAGCGGCTGATAGCTCCACCACGTGCGGCGCTCGGCGAAATCGGTGGGGGCCTTGGACGGGCCGGCCGCGGGGGACTCACGCGGGTCGGGAGCGCCTGCCGCAATCCAGGCGGCGAAGGCGGCGAGCGTGTCGTCGTCGAGGCGCTTTCCCCCTTGGGGCATCTCGAGCCCGGGTAGCTCATGCCTGAGGATGGCGAGGAGGCGGCTGCTCTCCGGAGCGCCGGGAACGAGGATCGCCCCCCCTGCCCCGCCGGCGCGCATCCCAGCGCGGTGGTCGAGGACAAGCTCTCCTTCCGCGGCCCCGTCACTGCGGTGGCATTCCTGGCACTGTTCCACGAGAACCGGGCGGATCCGCGTCTCGAAGAGAGTCAGCGCGTCGTCGGCGTGGAGGCACTCCAGCGCGACGAGGCTTGTCACCGCGGACATCCAGAACGACACGGCACGACGATAACGGCCCGATGACCAGCCCACCGCTCCCCCCTGGCGTTGCATGGATCGAAAGCCGACCGTCCTGGGCCGACCGCTACACTGATCCCATCATACCCTCTCCGCACCTCGTTCTCTCCAGGGCCCTTCCATGCGAATCGTCTCGCTTCTTCCGAGCGCTACCGAGATCGTCTGCGAGCTTGGGCTCGGGGCTGCGCTTGTCGGCGTGACCCACGAATGCGACCATCCACTGGCGGTGCGGGGCCTTCCCCGGGTGACGCGGACGCTCATTCCCACCGACGCTTCCAGCCGGGAGATCGATGACCTCGTCCGCGATCGACTCCGCTCGAAGCGCGCTCTCTACGAACTCGATCTGCCAGTGCTTGAGCGGCTCGCTCCCGATCTCATTGTCACGCAGGCGCTGTGCGACGTCTGTGCGGTGGCCGAGGCCGAGGTGGCCGCTGCCGCCTGCCAGCTCCCCGGTGCGCCGCGCGTGGTCAATCTCGAGCCGGCGAGTCTTGCCGAAGTGCTCGCCAGCCTCGAGACGGTGGCCGATGCGGCCGGCGTTCCGGATCGTGGCCGGGCGGCTGTGGCGCGGCTGCAGGGGCGGATCGATGCGGTCGCGGGCCGGTCTGCTGGCGTGACGCGGCCGCCACGCGTCATGCTCCTTGAGTGGATCGATCCGCCGTTCACCGCCGGCCATTGGTCCCCCGAGATTGTCCGTCTTGCCGGTGGCCGGGAGGTCCTCGGGCGGGAGGGGGAGAAGTCGCGATCGGTTCCCTGGGAGGAGATCGTGGCTGCCGATCCGGAAGTGCTCGTCATTGCCTGCTGCGGGTTTGACATTTCCCGCACCCGCCAGGATCTCCCCATCCTCCTCGCCCAACCCGGGTTCAGCGGGCTGGCGTGTGCGCGCGACAGCCGAGTCTTTCTTGTCGATGGCAATGCCTATTTCAGCCGCCCCGGCCCCCGCTTGGTCGAGACCCTCGAGATCCTTGCCCACGCTCTCCATCCGGCGCTCCATCCCCTCCCGGCCGGGCTTAGGCCAGCGGAGCGCCTCTCAGCCGCCGAGCTCGGGATGCCCGCCAGCTGAAGCTTTGCCGACGGCAGGGCGGTGATCCCTGAACTATCATTCGAAGAGCGGGCATCCGAAAAGCGGGGATTGGAGCGGCGGGGGGAGTTGCAACGACGCCTCGCGCTGCCCGTTCTCCGCCAGAGCGTCTGCGTGCTTTTGCGCCCGCGGAGCGATCCGTCCACGCCGAAGGGGTCTGTCATGGTGTTCGCTTGCCGCTCGATCGTCGGTCCCTCCGCGCCCGAAACGCGCGGCCGTCGCAGGCTTGTCCTAGGCTTGGCGGTCATGGGCGTGAGCGTGGCTTTCTGGGGTGCGAGTGGCCGAGCCGGCGAGATCGGCTTCGTGGAGGAGTTCGCGCTGGCCGAGGATCGCGAGGCGGTGCTCGCGAAGCTCGTGCCGGGGACGGAAGAGTCTTTTTATTTTCACGCGCTCCATCGGCTCAACACGGAGCGTTATGCCGAGATCGAGCCGCTCCTTGCCGAATGGGTGAAGGCCCATGGCGAGACAGCACGGGTGTGGGAGATCCGCTCGCGACGGGCGCTGCTTACCTTTGCGAAAGACCCGCAGGCGTCGATTGCCTATCTCGAGCGCCGGCTCGGTGTCTCCTATCCGCATGAGCGGATCGTCCCCGGCGCCGAGCCGCAGCTGCCGACGGCGCTCGACGGGGCGATTGTCTCGGAAGAGGCGTTTGCCGCCCGAGCGCAGGCCCATGCCCCTGGCACCCTCGAGGGCTACGAAGACACGGCCCTCGACCGGCTCTGCGAAGGAGCCGGCGCGCTCGATCCGCTCCGTCGCCGCCAGCTCCTGTCGCGGCTTGTCCGCCCCGATCACGACGGCCTCGAAAAGCTGATCGCCGCCGATCTCGACACGCCAGACTCCGGCGGCTTCGGGTCGCTGCCGATCCATCGGCTCCTCACTGTTCCACAGCTCGACGCGCTCGGCGTCCTCAAGCCCGAGCTTGTCGATCATCCCGCCTTCGTGGTGGCGATGCTTCAAAAGCTCCAGCCCGGGGCCGATGACGACTGGCGCGGCGACGCGGGCGTGAAGCGCGCCTACCTCGAGCGCTTGAAGACGTTTACGGATCGGCTCGGGCCGGTTCACAACTCCCTCAAGGCCCACGTCCGCTATCACCTCCTCGTGCACGACGTGTCGGAGGGGCAGTGGAACAAGGGGGCGTTCCTCGAGTATCTGAAGCTGCCCCGGCCGCAGGGCTACGTGGCCCCCAAGCTTCTAGCGACCGACGCCGCCCGGGCCTTCCCCTGCCAACTCGGGATGGCGTTCGAAGGCTCGCTTCTGCCGCCGATCGGCAACGACGAGCCGCTCGTCCGCACGCTGCTAACCCACTTCCTCGGCGACGCGGCCGACACGCGGGAGTTTGCCCCACTGATCGAAGGGGACTACCTCGCCCGGCTGTTTGCCGAGACGAAGCTGACCAGCGGCCTCGGCGACAAGGAGGGGCATGCGGCGGTCCTCGGCCCGGCGGCTTACCGGGCCCTCCGCGACCGGGTCGACATCGAGTTTCTCCCCACGAATCCGACCACGTTCCGGGCTGATGCACCGGTGGACCTCGATTTGGCTGTGAAGAACGTCCCGGAGCTGGCGGTGCGGATCTTCGAGATCAACACCCGCGGCCACCTTCTCAAGCACCTCAAGGAGATCGACACCGACATCCCCCTCGACGGCCTGACGCCGACGGTGGAGTTTGTCGTCAAGTCGAACGACGACGCGCTCCTGCGGAGCGTTCGCCATGTCGATCTCCCCCAGCTTTCGAAGCCGGGCGTGTATGTGGTCGACTTCGTCGGCAACGGCCGGTCGAGCCGGGCGCTGGTGCGGAAAGGGCGGCTCCGCCCGCTCGTCGTCGGCGCCGCTGTCGGCCAACGATTCACGATCCTCGACGACGCCGGCCGCAAGGTGATAAAGAGCCGGCTCGTCCTCGAGGGGCAGGAGTATTCCAGTGGCGATGACGGCACGATCCTCGTCCCCCTGAGCACCGCCCCCGGCCGCAAGCCGGTGGTGGTGACGGCGGCGATTCCCTCAGGAAAAGGCGAGACAGAGATCACGAGCCTCGACTTCTTCGATCATGCCGGCGAATCGCACGAACTCCGCGCCGGCATCCATGTCGACCGGGAGAGCCTGCGGACGCGGGCCACTGCCGAGGTGCTCCTTCGTCCGGCGCTCCTCGTCAACGGCCGGCCGGTGTCGCTTGCGGGCCTCGAGTCGACGAAGCTGACGATCCAATCGGTCGATCTCGACGGAGTTCCGGCGCTCAAAGAGGTGCACGATTTCGAGCTCTTTGAAGACCGGGAACGGGCTTACGAGTTTCTCATTCCCCAGCGGCTCGCGAGTGTCACCTTCACACTGTCGGGAAAGGTCAAGCGGCTCACGGCCGGCGGGGAGCCTCTGGAGCTCAGCGCGAGCCAGACGTTTGCCGTCAATTCAATCGATCGCACCGACAAGGTCGAGGATCTGTTTCTCGTCCGCTCCGGCGATCGGACCTTTGTCGAAGTCCGCGGGAAGACGGGGGAGCCACGGCCGTCGCGGCCGGTCATGATCACGCTCAAGCCGCGCGAGTTCCGCCATCCGGCGTCGTTCACGCTCAAGACCGACAAGCAGGGGGCGATCGATCTGGGGGCTCTCCCCACGGCCGGCGCCGCCGCCATCGACACGATCACCGCCCAGGGTCCCGAGGGAACGTCCCACACCTGGCCCCTCCTCCCCGATCGGGTCGCGTTCCGGGAGACGGTTCATGGCCGGGTCGGCGAGCCGGTGCGCGTGCCGTATCTGCCGCGGGGCATTTCCCGCACCGGTCTGGCGGCTGGAAAGCCGGCGCGCGACGAGGTGTCGCTGTTCGAGCTCCGCGGCGGCAGTTTTTCGGCCGATCGCTTCGAGCACCTCGCCGTCAAGGATGGGGATCTCGTCCTTTCCGATCTCCCTGGCGGCGATTACGAACTGTTCATGAAGGGAAGCAGCACGCGGATTCTGGTCCGGATTACCGCGGGAGAACGCGTCGATGATTTGTACGTGGGGCCATTCCGGCAGCTCGAGGCGCCGAGGCTCTTGCCGACGGCGATCGAGCGGATCGCTCCCGAAGGGGCCGATCTCGTTGTCCAACTGAAAGCCGCCAATCCGTTCACACGCGTCCATCTCATTGCCACGCGGATGACGCCCGACTTCGATCTCTTTGGGAATCTTGCCAAGGTCC
>CANGGC010000023.1 GCA_947453125.1 Planctomycetaceae bacterium
ATCATCCAGAGGATGGTGGCGGGGTGGGGGAAGCATCGCGGCCCCAGGTGACCGGTATTTTGGTCCGGTGGTCGCGCTGATCGTCGTGCCGATTCCTCCCCCCGCTCCGACACCCCGAGGGAGGTTCGCCATGTCGCCCCTGACCACCGCGTCCCCGTCCACCGCGCTCCGCCGCCGCAGCTTCAGCGTGCGACTGCTCGCGACGCTCGTCGCCCTCGCCGCGCTCGCTCCCAGTGGAGGGGCGCGTGCCGACGACCTCGAGCCCCGTCCGGGGCGGCGGATCCTGTTCACCGAATATGGCCAGGGTCCGAACCGATTCGTCGAGCTCGACGCCGCCGGGAACATCGTCTGGGAGTTTGCCCCACCGAGTACCGCGGTCATCTTCCAAACGCTCCCGGACGGCCACATCCTCTTCGGCTACGGTGGCAAGCCGACCGGAGTGCGCGAGATCACCGCGCGGGGGGAGACGGTGTTTGAGTATCCAAGTCCTTCGACGCAGGTCTTCGGCTGCGAAAGGCTCGCTAATGGCAACACGCTCGTCGCGGAGCAGGGGCCGTGTCAGGCGGTGGAGGTCGACCCTCAGGGGAAGATCGTCCATGTCACGCCGCTCTTCACGAGCCATGCCGATCCCCATCTCCAGGTCCGCAATGTTCACAAGCTCGCCAGCGGCAACATCCTCGCCGCCCACGAAGGAGAGGGAGCCGTCCGCGAGGTCTCTCCCGAAGGGAAGGTGGTGTGGGAATACACGGGCGTCGAAAACGCTGGCGACGCGCAGCGTCTTCCCAACGGCAATACGCTCATCTCCTGCGGCACCCAGAAGCGCGTCCTCGAGGTCACCCCCACAGGCGACATCGCCTGGGAGTTCACCGCGGCCGACGCCCCCGATCTCAACCTCACCTGGATCTCGAGCATCCAGCAACTCAAGAACGGCAACCTCCTCGTCGGCAACTTCCTCCGCGGCCAGGAGGGGAAAGGGGCCCACGCTTTCGAGGTGACGCGCGACAAGAAGGTGGTGTGGACGTGGTCCGATCACCGCCAGGTCCGCTCGCTGACCACCGTCCGCGCCTTGGGTGAATGAGCCCTCCGACGGGCCGATGAACGTCCAAGCCGGAGAACGCGGCCACGACGGCGAAGCCCTCTATTTACGCCCCAGCAGGACCATCGCCGTAAATACGGCATTGGCCGAGCCGAATTTACGGCTACGCGTCTAAGTATGAAAACGACGATCGACAATCCCGACGAGTTGTTCCGCTTGGCGAAAGCCTGGGCAGCGATGAGCGGCATCAGTCTGCGACAGTTCGTGACCGACACCCTGCGGCTGAAGCTGGAGCAGAACCAAGGTCGCGACCACCCCGCTGACCAACCGTGGATGAAGGGCTTTGGTGCCCTCGCCGAGCTTCGCTCTGAAACCGCTCGGATCCAGCGGCTCGTCGAGGCGGAGTTCGAGCAGATCGAGACGGAACCGTGATCCTCGACACCAGCGCGCTCTCCGCGTGGGCGAATGGTGATCCAGCCATTGAGCCGTTGCTCCGAACGGCCTCCCGCCTTGTGATCCCGGTCAGCAAGAATCCCTTGCCACCGTCTCTGGTGGAGGTCTATAAGGCTAGGTGAGGGACACGACGTCATCCGCTGTCCCATGGCCGTGAGCGAGCGGCGGTATGTGCAGACACCCCAGACCTCACCCAAGAACTCATCAGGAGAACACCGATGCAACGGTCGATCGCACGGTTCGTGACGGCCGTGGCAGTGATGGCAATAGCCTTTGCGTTCACTCCTGGCGCTCCCGCCGCCCCGATCACCTACGATCTTGTGAACGTCCCCGCAGACCAGAACGGCTGGACAGTCTCAGGACATATGACAACGACCGGAACCACAGGAACCCTTGCCGCATCCGACGTCACGTCGTGGGATTTCACGCTCACGAAAGGCGCAACGTCCTACGCAGCAACAGGCTCGGCTCCGAGTAATATTTCCAACATCTTGGCTACGTCCGATGCGATCATCGTCCAGAACCTCCCGGTCACCGGACTAACATTGACAAAAGGGGTTACCAGTTTGTCTTGGACCAGACTCACGCCAAGTTTTGAGTATTATTCCGCGACTCAAGGCTCGAATCTCTGGCAAGCTTTTTACCCGTCCTATTCTGTCGACTCCGCAGGTGGTTGGATCATCGCCACCGCCACCCCCTCCGGCGTCCCAGAGATCGACCCAGCCACGGGCTCGAGCGCGCTCTCGCTCGTCGCCGGCGTGCTCGCCATGATCGAGCAGCGGCGTCGGCGGGCCACGCCCGTGGCTTGATTGTCGAGGCTGTGGTGGCGGCCGATGGTCCCGTCGACGGCTGGACCCCCGGACGTTCCCGCAACAACTCCCGCTCCACAACAAGCCATGCAACGACCGGTCACCTACACCCGCGTGTTCTCAGACGAAGCCGGCGAGTCGCACCTCGAAACGGCGACCATGACGGTGGCGCCCGAGCAGTTTGCCCCGCCGGCCCCCCCGCTCGATGTCTCCCCGACGGCCCGGGCCACGGAGTGGAGACTCCTCCGCTTCGCGCCAGACTGGGCGGGTGGCTGGCATTGCACTCCCTGCAGGCAATGGATGTTCGTGATGGCAGGCGCGGCAACGGTCCGCACGAGCGACGGCAGCCAGTGCGATCTCAAAGCGGGGAGTATCTGCCTTCTCGAAGACACGCGTGGCAAAGGTCACCTGACGACGATCATCGGCGGCGACGAGGTGCTTTTGGTCGCTGTTCACCTCCCGGATGACGCGCCCGCAACCTTGCCGTGCTGATGGCCCCGCGCCGCTCGCGCGTCTCTTCCCCGCGGCCGTTTGCCTGGGCCAGACTCACACCTTGCCCCCTGATATCGCCTCGGACAAGAAACCCAAGCCGGCCACGAGTCGCCATCCGATTGAATGGAGAGCCGCGCTTCCGCGGCAACGGCCTCAGCGATTCAGGCTGAGGCCGATATCGTCCTTGCCATCGACTGGCTCACTCTCGGGCCGCGGTCCTCCGTCATCGCGGCCGTTGTCTCCTATCGAATAGACTGTCCACTCGCTGTCGGTCGACACGAGCTTGAGCACGGCGTGGTCTTGAGCGAAGACATCGACTGGCGCATAGGGAAGATATTCAGGCACGAGAGCTTCGAGCGACTCGGGCAGCGCTCCGGTGGCAAGCCGATATCGCGTAGCGGCAAGCAGCACGCCGGCAACGTTGCGACGAGCCTCACAGCGCCAGCCGGCGCCATTGAGCTTCGAAAATGCCGGCATGAACAGTTGTGAGTAGAGGCCGGCACCGTCGAGTGTGCTTGACGCTGCAAGATCCCGGCGACGAGCGTCGGGATCGCGGTGATCCCAATGAAATAAAGCGGACATCCGTTGAATGTCCCGTCTGCAACGCCTGCGGAAGTCATCGACGTCGCCGCGGAGCACGAAGTTGCGGTAGAAGGGGTCGACCCAGAGCAAACCGAAGAGCGTTTCCCTTCCCGATGACCGCGTCAGGGTCTGATCGTAGAGCTTCGACCACCCGATCCGTTTGTCGGCGATATCGGCTGCATTATTGAGATACAGCGCCTCATCGAACAGCAACGCGCTCTTCGCGGCACTGAGCATTTCGCTCGCTTGCGAGAGGTGAAGCGGATCGATGGCGTTGAGCTGGTCGGCGTGTGTCACCTTTGGCAGCACCTCGGCGAGCGTGCTGAGAGCCCAGCCGTCGAACATCATTCCCGCGAAGCAGGAAACCCCAAGCGGGTCTCGGGCTACGTGTTCTCCCATCCGGATCAGGCGTGCTACATCGGCAATCGCCTCAGCCGGATGGCCGTAGACCGCCCGCCGGCGGGCGGAGAGCAAGAGGAGTCTGGCCAAATTCATCATCTCCGCCGGTTCCTGTACTAACATCGAGACTTTTGGTCGGCTCGAATCGCGGTTGAATCGGCATTCCTCCCGTTCGGTGCCGCGTCGAATCAGATCGATGAGTGGGGCCTGCCGATTGAGCAAAAGGCCCACTTCGTCGCTCGCAACAGGAAGCGGATTGTCTCCCATTGTCCGCATGTATTCTTCGCGGTCGATGCGGAAGGCTGTCTTGGAAAGCCATATGGCCTCCCGGTAGAGCGAGGCGGCGTTCGCATCGGGGGGGGCCGGCGGCGGCACGACCGACGCGACCATTCCGTTCACTTCAGCTCGCAGGTCGCTAGCCCACCGCTCGAGATCGCTTTCGAGCGCGGCCATCGCCATCCAGGCCGCCAGCAGCGCTCCACCAAAACCGATGGCCAACCAGGGAATTGGCCAATGGACCACGGGCATGCTCGTGCGGAGCGACCGACCAGAGGTCGCGATCAACAGGCCACCGATCAGCGTCGACAGGAAGGCGGCGACCGTGGGACCAAACCAGTTATTCGGGGAACTGCGAACGAAGGCGAGCCACGCCGTGATCGAGAGCCAGGGGACCCAGGCGAGGAGCGGGATCCCGAGCGCGATGATCCGCGGCAACCAGCCAAACTTTTTCACGCGGGCCGCAGCGGCGGTGAAGGCGGCCGTCCAAAGCAGGCAGGCAGCCACCGTCGCCAGAAAGAAGACGAGGTACGCCATCAGTTGTTTCCTTGCAGGCCGTGGTGGAACCCGTACGGAGCGAGGACGTGCGGTCGAGGGGCCGGTTCCTTGCTGCCAGACCGAGCAGCGGGTGTGTCGGAGGCAGCCACATCGAGAGCCAAGAAGGGGTAGCCAGGCTCCATGCCGACCACTCTGGCCTGCGCCTGGAGGGTTGCCGGCGGCCGAATGCTGTCAGGGGAAGGATGTTCGTAAAAGAACAGCCAGCCCACCCCAACCCACGCCAGCGACAGCGCCATGCCCACAAGCGACAGAGCGCTCGCTGCATCCAACGCCGCCGGCATGCAGTGATCCTTCGCCAGCGATTGCTGCTCCGCCAGCGAATCGGTCAGTAGCACATTCAGCACCGCATCGAGCGTGCGGCTGCGGAGAGCGACCGAGGGGCCATCCGGCTCGTGCCGTTCGAGCAGGCGTTCCACAGCCATCAGTTCACGGGGGATGGACTTCATGAGGCGTTTTCTCACTCGTTGACGAAGCTGTCGATCAGGAGGATGCGGAGTTTTTCGAGTGCGTAGCGATAGCGGCTGGCGACCGTATTGGGGCTGATGCCCGTCACCGCGCCGATTTCGGCAAATGTCAGGCCGCCGTCGATTTTCAGGCCCACGGCCTCGCGTTGTTCCGGAGGCAGGCTCGCCAGTGCGTGGGCAAGCGACTCATTGGCCGATGGCGGCATGTCGGCGGCCCCATCGTCACGCTGGAGGGCACTCTCAGCCAAGCGGCCGTGGGCGGCATGCTCCAACCGACGTCGCTGCTGGTGCCGTGCTACGGCATGTCTGAGGGCCGTGAAGACATAGGCATCGAGATTGTCGACGTTCTCGAAATTGGCCCGCGAGCGGGCCATGGCGACAAACAGGTCGTGCACGATGTCCTCTGTCGCGGCCGGATGGCAGCCCATCCGGCGAGCCGTCTTGACCAACCGCGCTGCAAAACGGTCATACAGCTCAGCGAATGCGGAGGGGGTGCCGGCGGCGAGTGACTGAGCAAGGGGGTCGGCCACCTGGTGCCTCCGTGGGATGTCCTCCTCTATGGGACACGAGATCACGAGATTTGTTTAGCACCCCCAAAAACCGATTCAGATCCATCAGGTTTTCTTGCGGGTAGCCGGGGGAGCTGATGCCACACGCGCCTCTTCGCTCATGGCCACCATCCGCCGTAAGCCTCTCCTTTGCGAAGGTCTACGTTGCAGCAGCCCGTGGCTGACTGGGGCCGCCGAGGTCGTAGCCAATATGGGCCAGCCTATCGCTGCGTTCCGCACCTGTGCCCTTTCTGGCTCGCGAGTCGCTCGACGTTTGGGGCGAACGTGGGGCCCAGGTGCGGGATTGATCCGCGGCCGGCGCCGGCGGCACCCTCCGCCGGCCCGGAGAGAGCCGCTGGCATGACCGGGCTTACCGCCCGTCAAAGACCGTTGAGGAGACGAGCGGCAGCGGCGTATCATCGAGCAGTAGGCGCGGGTTTGGTCCTGCAGCGCGATCCTGCGAGAAAGTGATCTGCCATGCCCCGTCGAGAACTCTCCAAGCCCCAGCAGATCATCGATTGGCTCGTCGAGTGGGGCGATGCCCTCGATGAGCCGGCTTCGATGACGCTGATCGGTTCGGCTGGCCTGCTCTGGCACGCGGGCCGTCTTGGTCTCGACGTGTCGTTACCAGAGAACAGCATGGACGTTGATCCGGTCACCGAATCGGATGCCTTGGCCTGGATGTGCTACGACGCCCTGATCGGCAGCGAGTTTGAGCGGCAGCGGGGTTGGCATGTCAACCTGCTGCCGCGGTCGGTGCTCGATGAGCTCCCAGCCAACTGGCGCGAACGGGCCTTGTTGGCAAACTACGGACGGCTGGAGTTGATCGTGCCCTCGGTCGCCGATCTTCTTGCCCCGAAGCTGCGGCGTGGGGAGCCCCGCGACCGAGCCCATGCCGCTTGGGCCAAGGTGCAGGGCCTGATCTGACGACCTCGTCTCCGCTCGACGCTTGCCCTGGACAGCTCTCCGGTCGACAATCCACTTCATGCGAAGGTTGCTCTACCAGGACGAAGCTCGGCTCGAATATGGGCGGATGTTCTGGGCCGATCCCCGCAAGCGGCAGCGGCTCCTCGATCATTGGCTCGACGCCCGCCATCCGTCGCACGAGCGATTCCTGGAGCGATGGTGGCCGATCGTCGCGCGGGTCCTCGAGGCGAATCCGGCCGCCGACGACCTCCTCGACCGTGAGCTCCAAGCCGAGGGCTTGAGTCTCCGCGTCGTCGTCCGGGAGATTCCCCCCGTCTTCGGAAGTTTTTTCTGACCGGCTTCCGGCTCGCCCCGCCACCGAGAGCCTTGTGGCGGGACGCCCATCGTCCGTTCCCCGGCTTGAGGACCAGGGTTCAGGGTATGCTTCTCCCATGGAAAAAGAGACGTCTTCAGACATCACCGACCGGTCAACATGGCCGGTCTGGAAGGGGCGGGTAGGCGAGCGGGAGCCGAGGTGCTCGCAGATCTCCTGCTCGAAGGCGCGTTCCTTGTGGACGGCCATGCATGCCTCGCCAGCCTGTGGTCAGGACGGTTCGATGGGCAAGGGCCTGCGGCGCACCTGGTCGTTCTTGACCGTGACGAAATGGCCCATGACGTGCGGTTCGATGCTCGACCAGATGCGTTTGAAGGTGTCCCAGAGTTGTGGACCGGCCCCACGCAGACGGAGGTAGACCACACCGGGATGCGGCCGGGAGTCAGACTGGACGAGTCGGCCGATGTCGCGATCGAAGGTGATCAAGATCCGGTCCTGGAGCCGGCTCATGGCGATCAGATCCTCGTCGGTCGCCTCGCTGGCGATGACGGATGCCTCGATCACGTCGTGCCCCCGTTCCAGGAGCCACTTGGCGATGGGGCGATCGATGTTCTCATCGGTGAGGAATCGCATCTTCAAGCAGCCGACTGGGGGACATCGACGATCTCGTCGGTTGAGAGCATGGCGGCGGCGTAGGCCTGGCAGGCATGGATCTGGTCGGCAGTGATCCGGGGGTAGGCCTCGATCAACTGTTCGATCGACCAGCCATCGCCGAGCCTTTCGAGAACGACTTCGACGCCGATGCGCGTCCCCTTGATCTTCGGCTTGCCGCCGATGACGAGGGGATTGCGGTCGATGTGGTCACGCCAATTCATGGACGGTTCCTCGGGCGGGGCGGGTTTCGAAGGTGCGGCCGGCGGCCTGGTAATGTGAATCATATTCCATGGAAGTGGTGGCCCTTCATGCGGCCTCCCGAAGGATCGCCTTGTCGAACTCGGCGTCCGCCAGAAGCCGCTTCAGCCCGGCGTTCTCCTTCTCGAGGTCCTTCAGGCGCTTCGCCTGGTCCATCCGGCGTCGTCGCGATGGTCGAGGCAAGCCGATGAAACGAGGCGTGGCACCCGAGCATTGCCGCGGGCCGCCCGTCCCGGCCGGGAGGCGGAATTGCGGCCGTTTTGGCCCCACCCCGTGTCGATTCGTGCGTCCCAATGGCAATTTGTCCTTCGCTGCGTCCGGCCCCTTGCATGAGGGGGCAGGCGGGAAAATAATTTCGCCGTGCGAAAGCCCGCCATCACCCCCATCAACACCCGATTCGGTCCCTGCGTCCCAGGAAAAGGAAACGGACACGGTCATGATTCGCCTCTCATTCAAGCCGCTTTCTCTTGGGCTGCTGACGCTCGCCTGCATGGCTGCTGCCAGCACGGCATCGGCTGGCTCGCTCACGACCTGGTTGGGTTCTGGTACCAGCAACAATTGGTCGACCAATAACAACTGGACCACGAAGCCGACGACGTCTGGCACGTTCTCGCTCGTGTATCGCGGCGCCCCGAGCAAAACGACGTCGACCAACGACCTCGGCCCGGACGCGGTGTCGATTGACTCGATCCTGTTCGCCAACACCAACTCTGGCACTCTCACGAGCCAATTCATCCTGTCCAAGTCGTCGACGTCGCCCGCCCTCTCGCTGGTCAACGGCGCCACCGTCACCACGATTGCTACCGCGACTGACAACCCGCAAGGCGCGCTGTCCGACTCGATCTCGAGCAGTCTTGCGTTTGGCGGCACAGCCACGTTCAACATGGGCTCGAACCACCACCTGACGCTGTCGGGCACACTGAGTGGCGGCGCCACGCTCGTGAAACAGGGGGTTGGCGACCTGTTGCTGACAAACACGAACAGCCTCACCGCCCTGTCAATCGAGCAGGGCGTTGTGCAGGTCAACACCACGTCCTTCGGTAGGATCACTGGCCTCACCGTCGACATCGGATCGAGCGGCAAGACCGGTACGCTCCGCACGAGCAATCTCGGCTCCACTCTCACGCCGCATGAGACGAACATCAAGTTCAAGCTGAATGGCGACGCCAACATCATTCCGAACGGCAACAGCAACATCACCTTCAACGCTGCCAACTTCAATGAAGCGGTCGCTGGCGTCACCACGCCGGTGACGCTGACACTCGCTGGTGGCGGTGGAGCAGCCAAAGGCTCGGTGATTAATGGTGTGATTCAAGACAACAGTGCGAGCGGGACGGTAGGCGTGACGATCGGAACCGCAACCACGCGGAACGTCTGGGTGCTCAATGGCATCAACACCTACACCGGTAGCACCACGATTCAGTCTGGTACCGGTGGCAAGCTTTTGATGAACGGCACGATCAGCGGGTCATCGACGACGACGTCGTACGGCTATCTCGGCGGCTCCGGCACCTTCCGCGGTGCGGTGATCGTGTCGTCGGGCACATTGGCCCCGGGTGGCAGTTCCGCGGGCGGCGAAATCGTCGACACAGTCGGTGCGCTGACCATGGCCTCGCTCTCGCTGGGCAGCTCGGCCACGACGCAACTGATGATCACCGGCACGGCGGCGAGCCTGTATGACCAGGTCGTCGCCTTTGGGTCAGCTGGACTGACCTACGGCGGCAACTTGGAGCTGACGCTGACTGGATCGCAGGCTTACGCCCTGAACACGACGTTCAACCTGTTCCAGAACTTTGCAACCCGGTCGGGTTCGTTCAGCAGCGTGTCGCTCGCAGCCGGTGGCACCCCTTACGACGGCTTGGTGTTCGTAAACGTCGGTGGCGGCATCTGGGAGACTGGGGCTATGGGCGGCCCGCTGAATGAGTATCTCCGGTTCGAGCAGTCGACGGGTAACCTCATCGTGGTGCCCGAGCCATCGACATATGCCATGGCCCTGGCTGGCTTGGCCTGTGGCGGCCGGCAGATGTGGCGTCGTCGTCGGCTGCGGCAGGCCGCCAGTCTGGCCGCCTGAGCGCTCATACCCATCGCTGATTCACAACCGGGCTGGGCATCGCAAGGTGCCCGGCCCGATGTCATTCGGCGCCCGCACTGCATCCTGGCGATGGTCGAGGCAAGCCGACGAACTGCCTGCCGACAAGGCGACGGTCGAGGATGCTCGGCAGCGAGGCACTCGACCCCGGTGCTCACGACGAACGTCTACTCCCGGGCGAGCCTGCTCGATGTGGCGGGAGCGGTCGAGGGAGTTGGAGAGATGCTGCCCCGGCCCGAGGGGGCTCCGATTGGCACTCTGGGGCAACTTTGCGGGCCCCCGCCCTCCCCTGCCCCGAGCCCTCCGCGCAACAAAAAACCCCTGCGAAACCCGGCAATTCCGGAACTTCGCAGGGGTCTAAAGCGGAGAGGCTCCGGTCGGAGTCGAACCGACGATGGCGGATTTGCAATCCGCTGCCTTAGCCACTTGGCTACGGAGCCGTGTATCGGCTGGGACGCCACGCTACGGGAATCCAGGCAGAATGGTCAAGCCTTAACGGGCCTGCCGTTTCTACCGGACGAAACGATCGTGACGACTGTGCCTTTTCAATCGTCAATCCGCCCCCCGTTCCTTGACCCCGGCCGCCACCGGGCACGATTTCCCTGAAATCCCCCGGGGAAAGCCCCCGGCGGGGGGAATGAAAATCCCGTCGACGGAGGAAATCGCGGGCTTTTGCCGAGGGGCCGGAAGAACCGATATAGTCTCGCCACGCCGCAGGGACTGCCTGATCGGCCCCGCCGGACCGGTCCGGCCCCTTCCGCAAGATTCGACGGGGGGCCAGGAACGGCCCACCCAACCATCCCATTTATCCCAGACGACACGGCGACGGGAGCTTCCCGACGCCCCCAGAGGAGCCCGCGCATGAGCCAGAAGGGTACGTGTGACATCGCCTTGATCGGGTTGGCCGTGATGGGGGAAAACCTCGCCCTCAACATCGCCAGCCGTGGCTACAAGATCGCCGTCTACAACCGGACGGCGAGCGTCACCGATGCCTTCGTCGCCAGCCGCGGCAAGCAGCCGAACGTCGTCGGCTGCCATACGCTCGAGGATCTCGTCGCCAATCTCAAGAGCCCGCGGAAGATCATGATGATGGTCAAGGCGGGCCCGGCCGTCGACGATCTCATCGCCAAGCTCGCGCCGATGCTCTCCAAAGGAGATGTCCTCATCGACGGCGGCAACACCTACCCTGCCGACACCGACCGCCGCACTCGCGAGGTCGAAGCGCAGGGGCTGCTTTATGTCGGCACCGGCGTGTCGGGGGGCGAGGAAGGGGCGCTGAAGGGACCGAGCATGATGCCCGGTGGCTCGCCCGCTGCGTGGCCGATGGTCAAGGAGATCTTTCAGGCGATCGCCGCCAAGGTCGGCCCCAAGAAAGACATCCCCTGCTGCGACTGGGTCGGCCCGCGCGGCGCCGGCAACTACGTGAAGATGGTCCACAACGGGATCGAATATGGCGACATGCAGCTGATCTGCGAGGCCTACGCGCTCCTCAAGCACGCCGCCGGGCTTTCCAACGACCAGCTCGCGGGCGTCTTCGACGAATGGAACAAGGGGGAACTCGACAGCTATCTGATCGAGATCACCCGCGACATTTTCACCGTCAAAGATCCCGACAGCGGCGACTTCATGGTCGATCGGATCCTCGACACCGCCGGCGCCAAGGGGACCGGCAAGTGGATGAGCCAGCTCGCCCTCGATCTCGGCGTGCCGAGCACGCTGGTCACCGAGGCGGTCTACGCCCGCTCCGTGTCGGCCATCCAAGCCGAGCGCGTCCGGGCAAGCAAGGTCCTCTCCGGCCCCGATGCGTCTGCTGTGAAGGTCGATCCGAAGGTGTTTACGGAGCAGGTCCGCCAGGCCCTCTACGCCTCGAAGATCGCCAGCTACGCCCAGGGCTTTGTGCAGCTGGCCGCGGCCGCCAAGGAGAACGACTGGAAGCTCGACTACCGCTCGATCGCCATGCTGTGGCGCGGCGGCTGTATCATCCGGGCCCAGTTCCTCGAGCGGATCGCGGAGGCTTACGACGCCCACCCAGACCTCGAAAACCTCATGCTCGCCCCCTACTTCACCAAGGCCCTCGCCGACGCCCAGGCCGCCTGGCGGCAGGTGATCGCGACGGCGGTGGCGATCGGCCAACCGGTGCCGGCCCTGATGGCGGCGCTCTCTTA
>CANGGC010000024.1 GCA_947453125.1 Planctomycetaceae bacterium
GTTGAGGGCCGAGGGAGTGTTCGAATCCCACAGGTTGGGTTGGTAGGCCTTGCACTCGGCGATCGCGAGCGTCTTGGTCGTGCCGTCGATCATGTCGGCGATCCGGTAGCTACGATTCGGAGCAAAAGCCCCGTCGCCCACGGTGTCGCTGACGGGATCGTAGATGAACCACGTCCCTTCGTTGAAGCAGTAGTTCAGCGGGTAATGAACGAGCGTGGGGGTGACCCGCTGCTTGTCGTTGGTCTCCGACGGGCACATGAACTGCCCGATTCGCATCTGGGCGACTTCCGGGTGGGCCGTGAACGGAACCTGGCCACTGACGTCGATGAGCGCCGCGATGTTGCCCTGCTCGAGAAAGGGGAGGAGCCGCACCTGGGCCGAGAAGGGATCGAACGTCGACGTGCGTGGCAGGATGCTGAACGGGGGAAACTTTTTCTTGGCCGATTCATGGTTCAAGAGCGCCAGCGACATCTGCTTGAGGTTGTTGGAGCACTGTGACCGCCGCGCCGCTTCGCGGGCCGCTTGAACGGCGGGCAGGAGCAGTCCCACGAGCGTGCCGATGATGGCGATCACCACGAGGAGCTCGACGAGGGTGAATCCGGCGTGTCGATGGCGCATGGATGATTCTCTGTGGCTGTGGGCACGGGGCAATTCGGGGAGCGAAGCCGAAGGAAGCGATTGGCGTGAGCGGCGCGCGAGACCGACAGGGAAAGCGTCCTGTTGGCGGTGATCCACTTGATGCGGGATCGTTGCCGGCACGGCTTCAACGGGAGAGACCGGAGGAAGTTTCATGAGAATCGCGTAATGGCTCTTTGGAGCGGCCCAGCCAATGTGGGGCAGTGGGCTCGCGGAGGAATCCCGATCCCAAGTCTCTCCTACGGGATACGCCAACTGGCCGATGCCACCGCAGGATTGGCCAGCAGATCGGCGACGATCGTCTTCAGTACGGAATCGACGCGCACTGTCGCAAAGAGGTCGGCAGACATGAGAACGTGGGTTGGTCCATGGGGTGACGATGCCACGCCTTTGAGAACGAGGATCGCCTCCCAGGCGAATCCGGCCCCCGCCAATGAGCCGATGGCACCACTCCACCAGACCATGGCGGCCGTATTGAGGCCATGGACGTTGAAGCCATCCCGGAGAATGACGCCACCCCCGAGGAACCCCAACCCACTCACCACCTGAGCTGCGATGCGGGTGGGGCTCGACTCGCCCTCGATGATCAGAGACAGGCCCACGTAGTGCGCGGCCCCGACGGCAACCAGCGCGTTGGTCTTCAGCCCGGCGACATGCCGGCGAATCTCCCGCTCCATGCCGATGACGGCTCCGAGCAGGAATGCCAGCAGCGTGTTCAGTCCAAACTCCCAAAGCATCACGTTCGTCGTTCCCTCCTGTACCACGTGTCGCTGTTGTCGGAGGCAGCGACCGAGTTGGGGGGCAATCGGCTGGGCCGGAGGGCTCCATGCACTGCCATAAGCCGTTCGATTCCCCTCGGTCGAGTGAGTCAGGAGGGGGCAAGAAACTTAAGGCCGGGCCGGACGTTTGAATCATAGGGGTTCACACCGCTGACGTCGCTAGCGACACCGGCGGCTTTGGGCCCCGCCACACCACGATGCACACACAGCCCCGAGTTCCCGCCCCATGATCGCCACGCTTTCCCGCAGTGCAGCGATGGCTGCTTTGGCCCTCTCTCTGGCGGCGGTCTGCTGGGCCACGTTCGCTGTCGTCGCCCGCCGCGGAGGCTGGCGGTGGCGCTTCGCCCTGCTCGCTGCGTCGCTCGGCGCCGTGGGGGCCACGGCCTTCGTTTTCCACGGCGCGGAGCCTGCCGGCACTACCGCCGCCGAGTCGCGGCCCGCGCGGCTGGTTCCGGTGCCGGGGACCTGGGCCTTCACCGACAGCGGGTCGATCGTGCCGGTAGGGGTGCCGCTCGATCCGCAACCCGATCAAGAGATTCCAGAGCGGTTTGAATCGCGGGTCATTGCCGTTGGCAACGCGGAGTCGACGGCGAATTGCCACGGCTGGGTGTTTGTCGAGGGACGCTATTGGATTCCGACCGAGAGCGTCGACACGATCCTCAAAGAAAACCGCTACATCCTGGTCGACCATCCTCAGGCGGGGGATCTCATCGTCTACCGCGACCACGATGGGAGGCCCCTCCATACCGGCATCGTCAAGGCCGTGGGGGACGACGGCTTCGTGCTCGTGGAGAGCAAATGGGGGCAGTGTGGCGTCTTCTGGCACACCCCCATCGATCAGGCCTTCGGCGACGAGATCGAGTATTGGCACGCCGCGCGGGAAGGCCACGCGCTCCGCCTCTCCCGAAGCCCCGGGCCCGGCGTCCCTCCTCGGCCGTCGGGCAAAGCCGTCGAGTGATCCCGCCGGGTGCGCTCACCGCCCTCCTCGGATGCGGCCAGTTGATGTCTGCCGGTATGCTCTGTGATCAAGAAGGTGGTTGCAGTCGCTGCCGGCAAGCAAGAGGAGAGAGCAATGCGGGAACTCATGATCGCAGTCATGGTCGCGATGGGAGGCCTTGTGGCGAATCAGGATCCAGAACTGCTGCGGCCTCTGCTCGACTTCACCACTCCTGAGTCCGCGCGGCTGTGGCAGGCGGTGAACGACGGCGTGATGGGAGGAGTCTCGCAAGGCCGATTCCGGATCACCGACGCCCGGACGATGGAGTTCTCCGGGAATCTGTCGTTGGAAAACAACGGTGGCTTCACGTCGGTGCGGACGAAGCCAACGACCCTCGACATCAAGACTGGCGACACGCTGGTTCTCCGCGTCAAGGGTGACGGTCGGGAGTACATGGTGAACATCTACACCAAGTCCCGCCGCATGGCTTTTTCATACCGGGCAGCTCTCCCCACGAAGAAAGATCAGTGGCAGGAGATCCACGTGCCGTTGGGCCAGTTCGAGCCGACGTCCTTTGGCCGGGTTGTCGCCGGCATGGGGCCCGTCGATCCAGGCCAGATCAATGGGCTCGGCGTCATGCTCAGCGACAAAAATCCCGGGGCGTTTCGCCTGGAGATCGAGTGGGTGAAGGTCATCCGCGTGGCTGACTGATCCCGGCTCGCCCCCTGAAAACGACGTCACATCCGACGTCGCACGCGCACGAACCCTGCGGCACGCCGCGGCTGTCCGAACAAAAAACGGCCGCATCTCCCGCCCTCGCGGATGATGCAGCCGTTTCAGTACCCTCGACAGGGATCGAACAAACAGGGTTTCACTCGGAAAAAACCGCGAAAGCGCCCACCCCCCGGCGCAAATTCCGGCACCACCCGTCGAAAGGGCCGCCAAGGGCAGGGCAGGGGACGGAAAGGAGGTGCCACATGATGCACCTCCGACAGCCGATCGTGCTGCCCTCTGGCCGGCCGCTGAGAGTCTTGATTCAGGCTCGCTATTCCACCGAGGAGCAGCGGCAGACGAGCACCGAGGACCAGATCGCCAACTGCCGGCGTTTTCTGGCCGACAATCTCCCCCGCGACATCGAGCCCGACAGGCTGGCCATCGAAGTCATCCACGAGCCTGAGATCAGTGGCGAGCGGATGAGCCGCCCCGGCATCAACGAGGTCTGGGCTGGCATCGCAGCCGGGCGGTGGGACCTGATCATCGCCGAGGAGTCGAGCCGGCTCTATCGGCACATGACCTTCGCCGGGCTGCTCTTCAATACGGCCGTCGATGCCGGCATTCGGATTCTGTGCCCGACCGACTACATCGACACAGCCGACGATGACTGGCCGGAGCGGCTGAACTCCTCCCAGTCGTCGCACTCCCGGGCGAACTACTACAACCGGACCCGAATCAAGCGGGCCCATCAGGGGCTCTGGGATCGCGGCGCAGCGATCGGGTCGCTCAAGGTGGGGTATCGCCGGCGACCGAGCAAGCCCGCCACCGAATCGGCACCGGCGGAGGGGCCCTACTACGACGAGCTGGACGCCGATCAGGTGCCGGTCGTCTGCGAAGTCTTCGACCGTGTGGCTGGCGACGAGCCCCCCTGGGCGGTCGCCGAGTGGCTCACGTCGATCGGGTTCTCCAAGGGGTCCCACGGCCAGAAGCCGGAATGGTCTGCAGCCAACGTGATCGAGCTCATCCGTAGGCCGGACTACCGGGGCGAGCAGACCTTTCGCAAGAGAATCAGCAAGCAGCAGCTGACGACCGGCCGATCCAAGCTGGTGCGGAATAGCGCCGACGCGGTGCTCACCCGGCAGGCTCCTCATCTGCGGATCGTGAGCGACCACGTCTGGTACGAGGCCAACGCCGCCATCGATCGGCGTCGGACGCGGCTCTTTGTCCCCACCGGCTCCGACCACCCGCTCTCGGGCAAGGCGAGGGACTCCCGCGGCCTCCTTTCCACGCTCTTCGTGTGCGGCATCTGCGGCGGCCCCATGCACGCCGAGGGGCGCCACGAAGGGGGCTACCGGTGCGCTCGTGCCAAGAACTACGAGTGTTGGAACCGCACCACCTGTCTCCGGGAGCAGGCCCACGAGGCGGTCATCGCTGCTGTGGCGCAGGAGGTCATGGCGCTTGCCGACAGCCGTGAGCAGCTCGTGGCCCGCGTCCTCGAGCTTCACGCCTCCGGAGGCGACCTCGCGGCGTCGCAGCGGGCGTTGCAGTCGGAGGAGTCCAAGCTCAGCGGCAGCATCGCCAACCTCTGCCTCGCCATCGAGAAAAGTGGAGATGGAATCGAAGCTCTCGTCGAGCGATTGGCGAGCCGGGAGCGCGATCTCAAGGTGGTGCGGTCCCGGCTCGCTGAACTGGCGAGCCAGACGCAGGACAGGAAGCCGCCGCCCACGGCCGCTGACATCCTTCGGCACCTGGAGTCTCTTCAGGCCGGGCTGGCTGCCAGGGACAGTCGTGCGGGCGTGATCCTCAGGCAACTCCTCGTCGGCCCGATTCGAGCCATTCCGCACCGGCAGTTCGACTCCAACAAGGTCGTGCTCCGGGCCGAATTCGAAATCATGCTGTCGCAGTCGCTGCCGGTGATGGTCGCCAAGTCGATCGAGGGCGCTGCCGACGCCGCGCTCTCTGACCTGCGGCTGGTCAGGCAGCCGATTGTCGTCGACCTGTTCACGCCGTCGGCACTCGCTGCCCATGCGGTTGAGGCTTATGAGCTGGCAGAGACCGGTCTGTCGCTCGCGAAGGTGGGGGCGGCCCTTGGCGTATCGAGGCGGCAGGCTGATCTCTGCAGCCAGTTGGGAGCCAAGATGACGGCCGCCGGGGTGACCGATCCGTTCGTTCGCCTCACGGAGCGACCGGAGAAGGTTTCCCGGTGGAGGCGCGTGCGTGATCGCGGCGATGGCGACAGGGACCAACGCCGGGCTTCGTAGGCCGGCGTCGGTAGCTGATTGGGATTTCGAGATGGCCGTCGCCGGTATCTGCGGTTCTCGGCGGGGCAGGGGGGCCGCGGTGAGCCACAAAGCCGCCCCCACCCGGGGGCGGCTTTTTTTAGCTATCAGCGGGGGTGGTCGACTGGGCCGAGGGGCCTGCTAAGCCGTGGAACGGTGAAGCAGGAACAAGCCCGGCTCCCGGACGGGATGCGTGCCTGTTCCGGGTTCGTCGCGCCGGCGTATTCCCCGCGATTTAAGCGAAAAACGGTCGGGGAGGCGCGCGGTGGCCACCGGCGCGGGTGGAAACGCGCATGACCTGCGGAGCCGCCGCCAGGCCTCAGGGCACGCCACTTCCTCGGGGCGGTAGCCACGCCAGAGGCCATCGGTGCCACGGAACGTCTTGAGCCCACTCTCGGCACTGATGCCCGCCCCCGAGATCACCACGACGCGTTTCATCTCGCCTCCACCGTTCTTGCCAGCGCCCGCAGCGGCTCCGGGTCCGCTTACCGATCGTCTGTCCCGACTTCCACGAGAGCCCCTTCCGGCAGGCACGTCCGGCTCGATAATCAGTGAACTTCTCCGCTCCAGCCCGGGCACGCCTTTCCGATGATCCTCCGCCTCACCCAAAAACTCGGCTCCCGGCTCAAGGCCGGGTCATTGAAGCCGATGCCGATGGACGAGGCTCCAATAGCGGACTGGACGGGCCATCTGTTCTTTTTCAACCGGACGCCCTACATCATCCTCTGCAACACCGCGACGCTCTACTCCGCGGTGCTCTTCGGCAACGGCATCACGGATGACAGCATCGTCATCCCTCGAGCCCTGGCCGCCCTCCGTGCCACGATGGAGGCCGATGGATTAGAGTTCGCGTACGAGCGATTCATCGTGCCACGCACCGGCCTCATCTACTTCGCGTCGAGCTTCAGTCGCTCGGTAACGGGGTCCATGAACGAACTCGTCGCCTACGCCAAGGTGCTGCTCTCCGAAGAGGACGTGTCCCCCTACGGCCTCAGCGGCCCGCTCAACGACATGCTGCTTTCGTCACTGCGCAACGACGAGTCGCGGGGATACGGTCGCCCTCGCGAAGCCTTCCGATCCCTGATCGCCCAGTCGAGAGCCCCATGAATCCACCACCACTCTGGATTGAGCAATGCAGGGCCGCCCGGCGTATCGCAGCAGACTTCGGGACTGACAAGGCTCTGTCCTACCTGGTGGGCGAGAAGTTCATCAACTTCCTCGAAGAGGCTGATACCAATGGTGAGTTGAGGGCGGCGATCCCCGGCTTCGTCGCCGACATCAAGGACATCTTCGCGCCCAGCCAACTCGCCGCCTACCTCGACATCGCCCGCCGGACCGAGCGATTCGATCCGACCTTATACGACGATCCTGAGGAAGCGGAGGTCGAGAGAAGGCGCGAACTCAGACAGTCGGCCTCGGACCTGCTGTTGGTGGAACGAGCAAGGGAATGGCTGCTGGAGGAGTGACCCCGTCCCCGTCGCTCGTTCCACCTGACGACGCCGCGCACAGATGGACTTTCTCCCGCCCGGAAGAGCGCACCATGCCCTCCGGCTCCGACTCTCTCGGGGCGACACGTCACCCGCTATCGCCGCTCCCTCGCTGTAAGTCGGCGCCCAAAACAGGCCAGCCGACGGCGGCGCCGAAGCGGGACCAAAACCGGCCAGCGCGCCGACCGGGAAAGCACGGCGATTACGCGGCGGCTATGCCGCCGCTGACCGGAAGACCCGCACAGACGGAACGCACTGAACCGAAACCCCTTGCACGCAGGTCCGAAGAAGAGGATTCTTCCACCCAGCACCCCCCACTTGGTGGCCGGTTTTCAGGCGCCGATGCGTGGCCGGTTTTGAAGCGCCGAATGACAGTGGGCCGCGGAGTCTACCGTCTGAAGAGCCCGGCTGTTCCGTCGGCGCTCGGTGATGAACCGAGGCGTGCAGAGCTAGCATCCTGCCGATTCTGGACTCATCGGCCAAGGACTTCCTCGAGTGCCCTGACCTGCGATGCGAACTTCTCCGAGTGGCTCATTCGGAACCGTTCCAGATTCCGAAGCCGCCACCGGATCGCCGGCAGGTCGCTCGCGTGCGGGCATGCAACGAGTGACCAGTCTGGCTCAGCCCGAGCCAGTCCGATGAGGAACGCCCGCTGATCGGCGGTCAGCCTTGCTGGCAGGTCCTCCAGAAGCCGATCACGCACGGCCTCCAGAGACGCGAACTCGACTGGCTCGCGCGTCATCCCTGCGAACGACGACTCGAACTCCCTCGCTATGTTCTTTCGGCGTGGGGCGAGCACCTCGTGTATCGGTCGATTGTGTCCGGCCAAGTACAGCACGAAGCACTCAATGGCGGCATCGGAGAGCCCGTGGGCTTCGTACATCCTCGCAACGTCGAAGAAATCCCGCGGATGCTGCCGATCGAGAGCCGCCACGAGTTTGCTCCCATAGAGCTCGTCGAGGGCGAGCGAGGGCACCGAGAGTTCGGCGCTGAACAGCTCCGCCGTCATCGGCGAAAGCGATCGTCGCTCCAACGGCTGCACCGTCCCGCGAAAGACGAGGTTCACCTCGACCTTCACCTGAACGCCGTCGCGGTCGATGATGAGCTTGCTCTCCCCGAGTTCGGCAACATCGACCGATCGCACGGCGAATCCGAGCCGCCGTAGACGCTGGGAGATCAAGGCGAACTCGTCGGCAATTGACCGCAACGCCTGGTCACGGGGCTTTTTCCAGTCGGGGTAGGCGAGATCGATGTCCACCGACAACCGGGGCATATCGTGCACGAAGAGATTGATCGCCGTCCCGCCCTTCATGGCGAACACACCACCGCGAAACACCTCAGGCGCGATGGCGAGCAGGAGCCGGACTGTGTCGACGTAGGGCTTATCCATAGGGCTTCAGGAAGAGCAGCGTGCCGTCCGGGAGTCGTCCCACCCATCGCGATGAACTGCCAACGCGGAGGTCGAAGCGTTCGCGGAGTGCGTCGACATCGACACTTCCCGTCTCGCGCGACCAGGTGAGAAAGAGTCGCACCGCTTTAACACTCGTGCATGCCGCGAGGAGTCGTCCCACGATCTCGGTGCGAAGATTGTGTAGGCCCTCGAAGACCCGACGTGCTTCCTCGAGCGACTCGTGGGTGCCCACCTCGTAGAGCATCTCGAGCGAGGCCCGCTCGGGAGTGGAGGCGGAAACCCCTTCGAGTACGCCAGGTGGCGTCGAAAGCGTTTTGCGAGCGAGGGTGGGCTCCAGCCGGTCGAAGAGCTTCGCGAAAACGGCTCGTGCCGGGAATCGCGTGGCGAACCACTTCGGGAGTGAGAAGCGCTCATCAGCCCAGAGCACGAGCGTCTCCCGCACGGCGACGTTATGCCGAACGCCATGCATGCTGAGTGCACTTTTGCCGCCGACATGGAACCCTCCGACCTGACGCTGGAGCAGGCGAGCGGCACTGAGCGAGGAAACCTCGTCCCCCGGCAACGAGTAGACGCCATGGCCGACGCGGACGAGCCAGCCGTTCCGCGCATAAAAGGAGGCGGCCTTGGCATCGACGCCGTGCTCAGCGAGGTCGGCAAGGTCCACAGGAGTGCCTCGGGGCACCCCGTGCATCAGTCGCTTGATTGGACTTGACCGTGAAGTTCGTCCCATATGCGAATGCTATCGTCATTTCCAATCTTTTCCAAGGGTGTCGATTGGATTCCACGATGAAAATCGCGTTTGGAGCGAGTTACGAAGCACAATCTAATCATGTGGGGCCCGGCGGATATCGCCGCGGAGACCGTGGCCTAGACCCGCTAAAAAGCCGAACCAGACCATGCGGACGCCGTGCATGGCGACCCCATGACACAGATCGCCGGCTCGCTCCGGCCCGGTGGCGTTGTAGACACGTGCGGTTCCCTTTCCTCCCGAAGCATCGTGGCACATGGCGTTCGAATGGTCCTACAACGTCGGCGCGGCGGAAGACCCATGAAACCGGGACGAATGGGCCTCGGACGTCATGGTTCACCAAGCGGGGCCGTCGCCCCCTCCGACTTCATCCGTTCCGCCTCCTCTCTGGCCCTTTTCTCGGCCAGCTTCTTCTGTCGGAACGCCTGGAACGCCTTTGCGATCTCGTCGGGCTCAGCCCCAGCCGGGGCGGCAACCAACAGGTGTTTTCCGCCGTTTTCGGTTGGCATCGTTGTCCTCTTTTATTGGTTAAGTCCACCGGCCTGGCAATCACCCTCGGCGTACCCGCCACAGCCTGGCGATAGCCGCCAGCGCAAACCCCGCTGCAGCCATCGCCCAGGTTGACGGTTCGGGCACGGCAGCGAATCCGTCCAACTCGAACACACGCGGGCCATACACCGGGCCTCGCTGGGTGACGGTGAATACGAATCGCTGCGCCTGCACCGACGTGAAGGTGTCCTCGATCGTGATCGTCGCGTCGCCGTACGCCTGGACGTTGTCCGAGGCGAGCGTACCGTGAGAGATGAGCTGATCAGGGACACCGTCCGAGTAAATGGCGGCAAGCGAAAATGCAGCCGCCCCTCGACGGGTGAGGTCTCCGTCCTGCGACAACCCGAGCTTGATTGACCCGAGCTGCACGGGGTGCGAGAGCAGAAACTGAACCCGGAACACGGTGCCGTCGGCAAAGCCATCGCCGAACAGGGTGTGACCGATGTCGCCGGACATGTATCCGGGACCGCCGAGCATTGCCCCAACGCCGGCGTACGGGTCGTAGTAGGTGCCGTGGGTCCAGGACTCGATGACTGTGCCCTGGGCAAGATCGAAGAGATCTGTGGTGACGCCCTCGTAGCCACCTGCCGTGACGATGGCAGTGCTGCCCGGGATGTGGAAAGACTCCGCAGCTGCCGTATCAAGCAAGCAGGCAAGGCACGCAATCGTCAGAATCGTCGTTCTCATTTCGAGAATCCTCGGTCATGGGTGTCGCCTCCTCCCTGGGCGTTACTCCTTCGGCTGAACAGGTGGTTTTTGCCCCTCGATCAGGACTGAGGCCCTCTCAAGCCTCGCCTCTCGTCCTCCGCCGCCGCTTCGGTGGCGGGTTGATGTCGTTCTCCAAGCGATCCTCGAGCAGGTGCTTGGCCTTCTCGCACGTGGCCACCGGATCCTTGGCGTAGCTGACCCGCACCGCCGATTCGCAGTAGCCGCCGGACTGGTCGAAGAGGCTGCCGGGTTGCTCGGCCCCGCCGGCCTCATCGAGGAGCTCAAACACGAAGTCGATCGGGAGCGTTTCGGGAAGCTCAGGCGTTGTGGCCGTGAGCATCGTCGCCGCCCACTCGTCGTCGATCTGCTCGAAGAGCTCATTGATTCGCCAGTCGTGCCAGTTCGGATCCGTGCTTTCCTGCAGCACCTTCACGAACGCCTTTGCCACGATCTCGTCGAAGTCGTACGGATCGACGACGCCACCATCGGCACGGCCATCCGTGGCATCAAAGAACAGCAGTAGGTGGTCGCAGCCGCTTCCGCTTTCGCAGTAGGGGCAGCCGACGTCGCTGTCGTCTTCGGAGCTTTCGTCTTTCATCGCCGCACCTCCTCCTCCCCAAGCCGCCACCGGTTGGAACGGCGTTGCCTCTCCGCCTGCTTCCGAGCCCAGATCTCGTGGGCCTTCGTGATCGTCGCGATGTGCAACGCCACAAGCTCGTTCTTGGTCAGGCCGTCTCCGACGTAACCGCCGGCAAGTACGAACGCAGCCGGCGACTCCTGGCTGTCGATCCACTCAAAGACGATCTCCTCTCGAGTCACGAGATCGTGCTGACTGACCCCATCCCCGGCCGGATCGACGCCGGCGTTGTAGAGCACGAGGCCGTAACCAGCGTGGCCGAGCCGGTCGAGTTCGCGCTCAATCGTCTGCAGGTAGTTGTGCCTGTCGGCGATCACGACTCGGGCGTTGCCAGAGTCCGGGTAGGAGTCGAAGGAGTGCGTCGAGATGTCGAGCTGCGTGATCCGTGGCTCATCGGCGATCAGCGACGCGGTGCCGCCGCCGCAGTGGGCATCAAAGTCGAGGATGAGGACCGAGGGCACGCCACGACGGATCGCGTCCTTCGCGGCGATCGCCAGCCCGTTGAACGTGCAGTAGCCGCTGCCTCGCCCGCGACGGGCGTGGTGAAGACCGCTCGACAGCGATCCGGAGATCCCCGCCTCCCGGGCCGCTGCGATCACGCCGCCGGTCGAGGCCGCAACCGCCGGAAACAGCCGGGGGCCCCAGGTGAAGCCCTGCGATCGGGCGAGCGACGCCGGTTCACCGGTGATCA
>CANGGC010000025.1 GCA_947453125.1 Planctomycetaceae bacterium
AGCACGCGCGACGACCGTGTCCATCCGGGGCACGCCCGAAAGATGGCTGCCAGACTCGAAGAGCATGGCAAGCCGGTGCTCTCCTACGAGAACATCGAAGGGGGCCACGGCGGCGCCGCCGACAACAAGCAGCGGGCCTTCATGGACGCCCTCGGGTGGACATTCCTCTCGAAGGAATTGAAGTAAGCCGCCATCCGCCAGCCGCATCAGCCGTCGGCGTCGGTCTCTTCGAGGAGCCTCCGCGGCACGCCGATGTCGAGGACATGGACGGCACCGGTGAAGGCTCCGGCGCCGGGGGCATCGAAGCCGATCTTCCGGGCCACGAACGTGGCGGTGACATCAGCGCGAACGCATTCGCCGGCGGCGAGCCCGGTGTCGCAGTCCAAGCCTGAAGGGAGATCGACGGCGAGGACCCGGGGAGGCCGGCACTCGGGGCCGTGCGGATCGCGTGCCAGATTGATCGCCCGGATCGCCGTTGCTACCGCCCCACGCGGCGCGCCGCTCGAGCCGGTGCCGAGGAGGGCGTCGACGATCCAATCGGATCCGACAAGCGCCGCGGACCACGCTTCCGAGGGCGCCGACTCGAGTGGCTCGATCGCGATCCCGGCCCGCACGGCAACGGCGTGATTGATGGCGGCGTCGCCCCGGTATGCGGCCGGGTCGCAGGCGAGGAGGAGTTTCACCTCGGCCCCGAGGTTCTCCAGGTGACGGGCCATGACGAAGCCATCGCCGCCGTTGTTCCCCCGGCCGCAGGCAATCGCCAACCGGAGCGGCGGATCGACGCGATCGATCGAGGCAAGTGCCATCAACAGGTGGGCGGCGTTCCGCCCGGCGTTCTCCATGAGGACGATGCCGGGAAGGGAATACTCCCCGATCGCCCGGAGATCAACGGCGCGGACCTGTTCACGGGTGAGGGGGCGCATAGCCGCTTCTCCATTGGGGATTCACACGCGCCGCGGCGACCAGACGACGACGTCGACGCCGCGGGCGAAATGGAGGAGCGGGGGCACGCCGCCCGGTGAGAAGAAAGCACCCCGGGCCGGTTGCCGTCAGCGATCGGCATACACCCGCGTGATCTCCTCTTTCGTGATCGGCGCCTGTTGCTCGTCGCTGGTCAGTTGCACCTGGACGCGCTGGTCTCCTTCGCGCCGGCCGCGGACGCGGATCCGGTAGGTGGCTTCCTCGGACGGGGCGAGCTTGGCGAGCGGCTCGAACGAGATCGTGAGGTTGTCGACCCGGTGTGCGGATGGACCACGGGCCTCGACCGGCTCCATGTCGCCGAGGAGCGTGGCGACGACGCGGACACCACTGGCCGGCTTCGTCCCCTGATTGGCGACGTGGATCACGTACTCACTCACCCCGCCGACCTCGATCGGGTCTTCACTGTCGGCCACCTCGAAGGCGAGGGCTGCTAGCCCCTCGACCTCGACGGTGTGGCCGATCTGGTCGGAGAGCCCGGCGCTGGTGCGGGCGGCGGCGACGATCTTCTGAGGGCCAAGCGCGATCGGCATCACCACAACCTCGACCTGCCCGGTCTCGGCGGCAGGGAGTTCCTCGAGGTTCCAGAGCACGCGGTGCGTCCGCTCCTCGTAGTAGCCGGCGTTGTTGGCCCGGATGAACTTCATGCCCGGTGGGAGCTGCGCGACCATTTCGACGCCGACGGCCGGTGCCGTGCCGGCGTTGGTCATCGAGAGAACGCAGGTCGCGGGGCGTTGGAGGTAGCGGCGCGACGGCATCTGCACTGCCAGTTCGAGCGTCGGGGCCGTGACGGCGATCTTGACCGATTCGCTGACCTCGATCTGGCCGTCCGCCCGGGCGGTGAGCCGGAGGCCGTGGACACCGGGGCCGGTTGTAGCGAGGACGAGATCGATCGAGCGCGACTCCCCCGGTGGGAGCGAACCGACGTCAAACTCCAACTCATGGCCGGCGCGGTGGGTGATCCCCTCGGGAATGACCCCTTCGAGGACGACCCCGGTTGCCACGCCGCTGCCGGGATTCGAGATCGTGATTGTGAGTCGTGAGTCGAGGCCGACGAGTACCGGTGCCGGCGGCTCGGCGGTGAGTTGGAGGGCCGCCCGCGTCGCTCTAGCGCGGACCGAGGCATCGGCCCGGAAGCTGACACTGGCGACACTCCCAACGTCGCCTTCCTGCATCGGCATCAAGTCGAGGGCCACGCGTGCCTGCCCTCCGGGAGGGAGCGTGCCGAGTTGCCAGACGAGATCGCTCGAGGTGCCAGACGCGTCGGTGAGCCCCGGGGCGGGAGTTGGCGCGGCGGGGGGGGTCGTGGCGACCAGCGCCGTGCCGAATGGCACCGAGTCGCGGAGTACGACGTCGTTGGCAATGGCGCTGCCGACGTTGCGGACGAGGATCTCGAAGCGTGCCGTCTTCCCGACCTGGATCTCTCGGGGGCCGCGCTTCTCCACGGCCAGTTGCGGCGTCTGCACCCCTTCGAGTTGGATCGCTCCGGGGCGCCCCTGGCCGGTGGGCGTCGGAGGGATGGCGGGGGGCTGCGAGCCGCCGTTGCCATGGGACAGAGCGCCGGCCATCGGGGGGGCGTTCCCGGCAGCGACCGGCGGCGGCCCAATCGGGGGCGCAGCGGCAAACGGCATGGCGGTCGACGGGGCGCTCCCGCCACGAGCCGACGTCGGTGAGGACTGAAAGACATGGGCCGGGACCGGAGCGCCGTCGTCGTGCTCGCGGGCAGGAGGATCGGCAAACCCGGTCGCGCGCCCCTCCGACGCCGTCGATCGCGCCACGGGCGCTGCCTGTGGCAAGGGAGCTGTGGCGGGGGCCGTGTCGAGCGGCGAGGAGGCGGCGAAGGGATGGGCCAGTGGAGCGTCGGTGGCCATTCCTGAGGGTGGGGCGGCGAAAGGCCTCAGCGGATTGACCGCTCCAGACGGGGGCGAAGCCGGCGCGAAGGCATGCGGCTGGGCCGGTGGGGGGGCGACATCGCCGAGGTCCTCGGGGAGTCGAGCCTCGTGCGGGGCCTCCTCCGGGGCGGCCCCGAGACCGTCGTCGAACGGTTCCGGATTCTGGAAGCGCGAGGCATCGTCAGCCACGGCATCGGGGAGGTGATCAACGGCGGGGGCTCCGGCAACGGGACCGGAATCGTCGAGGGGAAGGCTCGCTGATCCCGGATCGATCCGGTTGCCTGTGGCCGGTTCGGCGGAATCGTCGCCGAATCGAGTCTCCGGTTCCTCCTCGGTGGTCGCGGCCGCGGCCGTCGGATCGATGAGGCCGAAGGACTGTCTCGGCGCGGCCTCATCGCCGAGCGGAGAACTTGCCTCGGTGGCCGGCACTGAGGTGTCGATCAACTCCGGCTCCGCGGGGGGCGCGGTGTGGCCGAAGCGACCGCGATCGGCATAGCGCCCGTCCGGGGCGGGGGCATCGTCCTCGGCGGTGCGATAGGAGGTCTGTTCGATGGGGCGCTTGGTGAATTGAGTTGCCGGTGTGGAGTCCGAGGGAAGGGTGAGCTGATCGTGCGATGGTGGAAAGTCGGCGGGGATGGCGACGACGGGGCGATCGTCGGACGTCGTCGGCACGGCTCTGCCGCTCAGGATGCCACGCACGGCCAGACCGGCCCACACCAGGCCAAATCCGGCGCAGGCGCAACCAGCCGCGGTGAGGGCGAACCTGAGGTTCGAGGTCTGCGTCGACACGACGAGATCCTGTCGCGAAGGTCGGTCGGTCATCGGTGGAGCCTCTGCGGAGACGCCGTCGCGACACCGGTCACGCCGGGCGCACGAAAGGGCGCCGGGGGGAGGTACCACAATCAGGGCACCGTGGAGAAGGTCAACCCGATGCGGTCGGGGCGAGAACCCTGTGAAGATGGAAGTGGAACTTACCCAACTTGCCACCGTAGTTGCCCGCGGAGACGGCGAGGAGTTCCGGGCCGACGGCCGCTTCGATTCCGGCCGCCATGGCATTGCCGACGGTCGTCTCGTCGATGCCGTCGATGACGATCTCCACCGCCGCGGCGACCCCCGGCAGCAGTTCCGTCACCACGCGACCGACGAGCGCCGGGGAGAAGGCCTCGTTCGTTGAACCCCGCAGCCCTTCGTAACGGGAGCCGACTTTGCTCCCCGACCGCACCGCTCCCCCCGGGAAGGGTGCTATCACCCCCGGGCAGCGCTCGATCGCGGAAACGGCGCGACGCACCGCGGCGAGGGTGCCGTCGAGCGTCGTCCCTTGGAGGATGAAGTTCCCCCCGCCGACCCCCTTCTCGATCCCGCAGGTCTCCTCCACGAGGAACTCTCCATCCATCACCGGCACCCGCCAATAGCGCCGGCCGCCGATGACCTTCGTCTTCTCGAAGCCGTCGCCGAAATACCGCACGTGGCTGCCGAGCGGTGCCCGGTCCACCGCCGCCGGCAGGCCGTCGAAGACCGCGGAGGACGGGCAGGTGAGCAGGCACTGGGCCGTGCGGTTGGCGATCGCCTTGGCGACGCCTTCGACTGAAAAGGAGAAGGCGAGGATCGAAGCCCCCGGCCGGCCATCCGGGGTCTCGTCGGGGGGGAGCCACCCCTCCACTCCGATTTCAGCGTCGCAGCCCAGGACGCTCGTGCCGTAGCCGCAGGCCGCCCGGACGGCGGCGTCACGCCAATGCTCATCATGGGCAGTGACGATCAACCGGGTGTACCGGAGCCGAAACGCCTCGGCGAAGGTGTCGACGATCTGGGTGGTGCCGATCCGCACGGCTCTGTTGCCAAGGGGGATTCCGCGGCGGATTCAGGTTTCCCCGCCGGTCCGGTTTGCCATATCCTAAACCATGAGAGGTCCGGCGTGCCGGATCGAATCCAGGCTCTGCCACGTCCCCAGCGAAAGGATCCACGATGGCCTTCGTCCGCCATGCCTCCGCCGTTCCGCAGGCCGCGCGCCGTCTTGGCAGCCGGCTGTGCCTCGCGCTCCTCGCCTGCCTGCCGCTGGTGGGGGGGGCCCGCGGCGCCGATGCGCTCGAAGGGGGCGTGGCGATGATCCCCAAGGACGCGGCCTTCGTCTCGGCGACGCTGCGACTGCAGGAACAGATCGATCTCGTCCTTCGCAGCAACGCTTTCGCGTCGATCCGCAAATTGCCCGCGGTGGTTCAGGCGTTGGAGCAACTCGAAGAGCAGAAACTCCAGCCTGGCAGCCCCCTGTCGATGCTCGACACTTATCTCCAACTCCCCGAGAACCAGCAGGCGGTGGAGCTCCTCCGCGACATGGTTTCGACCGACACGTTCCTCTACGGCGAGCCCTCCTGCATCACGTTCCTGGAACTCTTTCAAAAAGTCCAGCAGGCCCAGAACGCGGCCAACGTCCTGCAAATGTCGCGCGGTGGCGTGCCGGGGGGCATCGAGGTCAATCGCCTCGAGCTCGATCGGCTCGAGATGGATGACGACGAGGACGAGGACGATGATGACGGGGCATCGGTCGACCGCGGCCTCAAGGTCGTGCCGGTGCGGCGTCAGGTGGCCGAGATCGAGGAGTTTGAGCTCAGCACCGCCGGGACGGGCGATCAGCTAACGGCGCGGATGGTCCTCCAGGCGCTCGCCGACAACGCCGACAAGATCGTCGTTCCTGACCTCGTGTGGGGCTTCAAGACCGGCAAGCCCGAGGTGGCGACGTCTCAGATCAAACGGATCGAGGTTCTCCTCAAGCTCATCACGCAGACCAACCCCGCCTTTGCCGATGCGCTCGATCGTAAAGAGGTTGCCGGCGGCGAGGTGGTGACGCTGACGATCGACGGTGGACTCGTCCCCTGGGGGCAGGTGCTCCAGGATCAGGACGGGATCGACGATGGTGATCTCGACAAGGTGCGCCGCAAGCTCCAGGAGCTTGATC
The DNA here is from genome assembly GCA_947453125.1 of Planctomycetaceae bacterium. Lineage (GTDB taxonomy): Bacteria > Planctomycetota > Planctomycetia > Pirellulales > UBA1268 > QWOP01. The sequence goes on from CANGGC010000025.1 coordinate 5,821, forward strand.
TCGTCATCGCCATCGGGCTGATCGGCGATCGGGTGATCCTCTCGATCGGCGATTCCGCCGATCATCTCGGGAAGCTCGTCGTTGCCGGGGCCGGGGGAGAAGGCTTGGCGTCGACGAAGCCTTTTGAGCCGCTCCGCGAGCACCGCGACGAACGGATCACCGGCATCGCCTATGTCAGCGAGGCCCTCGCCCGGGCCGCGGCCCCGTCCGCGGCGGATCTCGAACAACTCGCCGAGCTCTCCGACACGCTGGCCGATTCGGCTGACCTTCCCGAAGGTGCCGCCCGCGAGGCCCGAGAGATGCTTGGGAAGATGGCGGCCGGCTACAAGCGGCGTCTGCCGATTCCCGGCCCGTCCCTCGGCTACTCATTCCTCACCGACCAAGGCTATGAGGGCTACGCCTGGGACTGGACTCGCAATGGCGTCCTCGACGGCTCGAAGCAGCTCGATCTTCTCGGCCACACCGGCGGATTGCCGCTCCTCTCGATCGTCACCCGGGCAAAGACGCCCCCCGATCAGTTCGATGATTTCGTCGACTGGGGGAGTATGGCGTGGTCGTTCTTCCGAAGGAATCTCCTCGTCAAGGCCGACGAGGACGACCGGGAGCGGTTTGAGCAGGCCAGCCAGCAACTCGTGCCCCTTGCCGAACGCCTTGTGGCGACGCTGCAGACGAAGATCCTCCCGGCGGTGGCCGACGGGCAGGCGGCCTTCGTGATCGACGGCAAGGAGAAGGCAGCGAGGCTGCAGCGTTCGATTCCGGCGGCATCGGAACCGTTGCCGATCGTCGCCCCGGCGTTCGCCGTGAAGCTCGATGACCCGAAGCTCTTTCGCGATGGACTCTCCGACCTGTTTGCCCTCGCCGATGATCTCGTCGAGGAGCTTCGCACGCTCAATCCGGAATCGGTGCCGGAAGGCTATCGGATCCCTGAGCCCTCCAAGTCGAAGGTCGATGGGGGCGCCCTCTGGACGTTCGCCGTTCCCCAGGCTGGTCTCGACGACCAGATCGAGCCGACGATCGGCATCGGCGAGGATGTCGCCGTGTTCAGCCTGCTGCCGAAGCAGGCGTCGCGGATGCTCGTCCGGACCACGCAGGCGACGGGATCGGAGCTTTCCCGGTTCGAGGAGCCGCTGGCAGCCGCGGCCGCCGCCGACGTTGCCGGGTTTGTCGATCTGCTCGAGCCGTGGGTCGAGTACATCGCCAGGATCGGCGTCCTCCAGCAGCGGAATGGATTCGTCGACGGCGACGCGACCATCGGGCCGGATGGCGACGATGACCGGATGCGCGACATCCTCCTTCACACTGAGGTGGTGCTCGATGCACTGCGTTGCCTCCGCGTCACGGTGGGAGAGGCATCGACCCGCTCCGACGCCACCGTCACCCACTGGCGAAACGTGATCCGCGACCTCCCTGCGGAGCGGTAGTCCGGGGGAGCGGTCAAAATCCCCCTGCTGTGCAACTCAATCTCCATCGGCACGATCGCCCCCGCGGCGCTCGTGCCGATGGCTTTTAAGTCGTTGTGTGCAAGGCTTTTGCGGCGCCATGCCGGGGATCGGGTGACGGGCCCTCCAGCGGAGGATCGCCCATCCAACGAGGGGGTAGGCGCTCGACATCCCCGAGAATGGGTGTCACAATTCCTCTTGATTCGCGGTACCGCAGTCAAGAGGAGTCGGCGTCCATGAAGTGCACTGGTAACGAACTCGCCCGGCGTGGGTTTCTCTCGGTTGGCGTTGTCGGGGGCCTCGGCCTCTCCCTCGGCGATTTCTTCCGCATGCAGCAGGCGCGGGGCGACATCAAGAACTACGCCAGCCACGAGGGTACCGCGAAGTCGGTGATCTGCATCTTCCTCCCTGGTGGCATGGCCCATCAGGAGACGTTCGATCCCAAGCCGTTTGCCCCGGTCGAATACCGCGGGCCGCTGGGGAGCATCGAGACGAATGTGTCCGGTATTCGGATGGGTGAGCTTCTCCCCCACACCGCCAAGGTGGCCGACAAACTCGCCATCTGCCGCTCGATGACCCACGGTGAGGCGGCCCACGAGCGCGGCACCCACAACATGTTCACCGGCTACCGGCCGAGCCCGGCGCTGCAGTACCCAAGCATGGGATCGGTGGTGGCCCACGAGTTCGGCCCCCGCCACAATCTTCCCCCGTACGTCTGCATCCCCAATCAGCCCAACGAATTTGCCGGGACGGGCTATCTCAGCTCCTCGTACGCCGGCTTCAGCCTCGGGAGCGACCCGGCCGACGGCAATTTTCAAGTCAAGGACCTGAGCCTGCCGAGCGGTGTCGACGTTCCCCGATTCGACAAGCGGCGGCGGATGCTCGACGTGGTCAACGAGCATTTCCGCGAGAAGGAGAAGAGCGACTCCCTCGACGCGCTCGACACCTTCTACGACCGTGCCTACAGCATGATCAGCTCCGACAAGGCCCGCGAGGCCTTCGACATGACGAAGGAATCGGACGCGATCAAGGACGAGTACGGCCGCAATCAGGCCGGGATGCGGATGCTCCTCTCCCGCCGGTTGGTGGAGTCGGGCGTGCGGTTTGTCACCATGACCTATGGCGGCTGGGACATGCACGACAACATCGCCGGCTCGATGAAGGGGCAACTGCCCGCCTTCGATCAGGGGTTTGCATCGCTGATCCGCGATCTGGACCGGACCGGTCTGCTCGCCACGACGCTCGTCTGCGTCTGCTCGGAGTTCGGGCGGACGCCGAAGATCAACGCCACCGCCGGCCGCGACCATTGGCCGAAGGTGTTCAGCGTCGTTATGGCCGGTGGCGGCCTCAAGCAGGGCATCGTTTACGGCTCGAGCAACGCCACGGCGAGCGAGCCGGAAGACGATCCGCTCACCGTGGAGGATTGGGCCACCACGATCTATGACCGGCTGGGCATCGTGGCCGACAAGGAGCTGATGGCTCCTGGCGACCGTCCGATCGAAATTGTCGACGGCGGCAAGGTCCGCAAGGAGCTGATTGCCTGACGTCTCAGGCTTGGGTCGTGCAAGACTGACGCCCGGCGTGCAAACGCTCATGCCGGGGGTTTGTCTCACGGGCCAAGGACTCTGAGACGACGCGTCATGACCACCGCGGCCATTCGCCGCCCGCACCCCAGGAGCAGCGGCGGACCTCGTTCCGCCCGGAAAACGATGCCTCATGCCTGTCGGTCCCGGTTGTCGGTGAGGGGACTGGTCGTGGCGATGCTGGCGGCGGTCGGCGCCGCAGCGGCAGCGAACGTGGCGGTCGCGTCCTATCCGCAGCTGAGCACCATCCTGCCGCGTGGGGTGCAGCGGGGCGGCGAGCGCGAACTGACGCTCCAAGGGGCGCGGCTCAAGGATGCAGAAGAGATTCTCTTCCACGCACCGGTCGGGCTCCCGGTGGCCACGCCACTGGTGGTCCGCGCGATCACGCCGGTTGATGACAACACGATCAAGGCCACGGTTTTCGTCCCGGACGACTACCCGCTCGGGGAGCAACTGCTCCAGATCCGTTGTAAGTCCGGGATTTCCGACTTCCGCCCGATTCGCATCGGTGCCCTGCCAGTCGCCGACGAGAAGGAGCCCAACGGCTCGCTCCAGGAGGCGCAGGCCCTCGACCTCAACGTCACCGTCCACGGCGTGGTGGAGAACGAGGATGTCGATCTCTACGCGGTGAAGCTTGCCAAGGGACAGCGGCTCGGAGTCGATGTCGAGGCACTCCGTCTGGGGAGCTATCTGTTCGATCCGGCGGTCTCGATCCTCGACTCGAAGCGGTTCGAAGTGGCGACGGCGGATGATTCGCCGGTGGCACAGCAGGATGGCGTGCTCAGCTTTGTTGCCCCCGAGGAGGGGACGTACTACGTGCAGGTTCGGGAGACGAGTTATGCCGGTGACGGCAACTGTCGCTACCGCCTCCATGTCGGTACGTTTCCACGCCCCACGGCCGTCTACCCGGCGGGGGGCAAGGCGGGGGAAACGGTGTCGGTGACCTTCCTCGGCGATGCCGCCGGGCCGATCCTGCAGGAGGTGGCCGTGCCGCCGACGGGAACCGTCCTTCCCCTCTTTGCCAAGGACGCCAGCGGCATCTGCCCCTCCTCGATCCCGTTCCGAATCACGCCGCAGGGCAACCTCCTCGAGGTCGAGCCGAACAATGGCCCGGCCGAGGCGACCACCGGGGAATCGACCCTCGCCTTCAATGGCATCGTCGGCACCGACGGGGATGTCGATTGCTTCCGGTTCGCGGCCACCAAGGGACAGGTATTCGAGGTCGAGTGCTTCGCGCGGCGGATCCGCAGCGGTCTCGATCCCGTCGTCAACATCCTCCGGGCCGATGGCGCGGGGATCGCCGGCAACGACGATTCCCGGGGGCCCGATTCCTACCTCCGGTTTGAGGTGCCGGAGGACGGGCAGTACGTCATTCGGGTCACTGATCACCTCGGCCGCGGGCGCCCCGATTTCGTCTACCGCGTCGAACTCCAGCCGGTAACGCCGTCGCTGACGCTCTCGATCCCCCGCATCGATCGTTATTCGCAGACTCGTCAGCAGATCATGGTGCCGCGCGGCAACCGCTATGCGGTGCTTGTCAATGCGGCCCGCACGAACTTCGGCGGCGATCTGATCCTCGAGCCCGGGGCGCTTCCCGCCGGAATGACGGCCGTGTACCGCGAGATGCCGGGGGCGGTGTCGCAGATGCCGGTGGTCTTCGAGGCCACCGCCGACGCGCCGCTGGCGGGGGGGCTCGTGTCGCTCGAGGCCCGCCCCAAGGATGAGAATGTCAAGGTGCGGGGAGCCTTCGAGAACTTTGCCGACTTCGTCCTCGGACAGCCGAACAACGCCGTCTACTACGGGGCGAAGGTCGACAAGCTCGCGATGGCGGTCGTCGAGCCATTGCCCTTCCACCTCGAGATCGTGCAACCGAAGGCGCCGCTGGCCCGCAACGGCACCATGAATCTCAAAGTGGTGGTGAATCGGGGCGAGGGATTCGCGCAGCCGGTCACGGTTGAGTTCCCGTTCCGCTCGCCCGGCATCGGGGCGGGGCCGAGCATCACGATCCCGGCCGATCAGACCGAAGGTCTCTACACGCTCAATGCCGACGGCAATGCTGCCCTGGGGGTCTGGCCCGTTTACTGCATCGCCCAGGCGGATGCTGGCGGGCCCGCTTGGGCGGCGTCGCAGTTGGCGACACTCGAGGTTGTCGACCCGTACACCGTCGCCACGCTCGCCCGGGCTTCGTGCGAGCAGGGGCAGGTCGCCCAGATCGTCTGCACCTTCGAGCAGAAGGTGCCATTCGAGGGGGAGGCGACGGCTAGGCTTCAGGGGCTGCCGCCGGAGACTTCGGCGGAGGAGCTCAAGTTCACGAAGGACACGACAGAACTCGTGTTCCAAGTGAAGACCTCCGACAAGACGCCCGTCGGCAATCACAAGACGCCGTTTGTCGAGATGGTGGCGACCGTCGCCGGGGAGCCGGTCGCGATGCGCGGCGGTGGGGCAGAGATCCAGGTCGCCGCCCCTACCGCACCCCCTCCGACCACCCCGGAGCCGGCCCCGGCCCCCGACGCAGCCGCGACTGCGGCTGCTCCCGCTGCCCCGCCCCCGGTGCCGGAGAAGCCTCTCTCGAGGCTCGAGAAACTCAGGCTTCAAGGGAAGCCGGCAGCGCCTGCTGCCAAGTGACGACGCTCCTGCCAAGTGACGACGCCTTGCCAAGTGACGACGCTCCCGCCAAGTGACGACGCTCCCGCCAAGTGACGACGCTCCCGCCAAGTGACGA
>CANGGC010000026.1 GCA_947453125.1 Planctomycetaceae bacterium
CACGGTGCCCCGGCGGCGTCGACCCGGACGAAGTCGTCACGGCCGAGGGCCGACTTGTCCTTGCCGCTGACGGTGATCGTCAATTCGAGCGGGGAGCGGGTGGAGACGACGCTGTAGTTGCTGCTCGTTCCGAGCGACCAGCCACGGCCGTGGAACTCCCGGCCGACGGCCCGCAGTTGGTCGATGGCGTCGAGGGAGGTGTCGAACGGCGGCGGGGGAAGCGTCGGTGACGGCATGATGATCTCGCAGGAGGGGGAAGCTTGCACTTTAGGGGACCTGCCGGGCGGTGACAATTCGCCCCCCCGCTCCCCGCGGTCACCGTGGGGAGCGGCGGTGGCCCGGGGTGTTTTCCCGAGGGAGGGGCGTCAGGGCCGCGGGGGGCCTTGGCGGGCAACCGGGCCTTGGGCGATCAGAGGTAGGGAGAGAAGAGCCTGGCGATCCCGTCACGGAGGCGGACCGGAAGACTCCGGCCGTCGACTTCGTCGAGCGTGATCGGCCGCGATCGCGCGATGACCCCGGCGACATGGCGGCCGAGGGTGGCGCAGAGTTCGCGGTCGTAGGTCTCGACATTGAACTCGAAGTTCAGCCGCAGGCTGCGCTCGTCCCAATTGCCGCTGCCGAACATCGCCCAGGCGTCGTCGACGACGAACAGTTTCGTGTGGTCGAACGGGGGGGGCGAGAGCCAGACATGACAGCCCCGGCCGAGCACCTGCCAGAGCATCGAGGTGGTCGCCCAGCCGACCAGCGAGAGATTGTTCTTCCCGGGGATGACGATGTCGACCTCGACGCCGCGCATCGCCGCCACGTCGAGTGCCTGGCAGATGGCGTCGTCAGGGAGGAAGTATGGCGTCATGATCCGCACCGATCGCTGCGCCGCCGCCAGCGCCGCCACGATCACCAGTCGGATCCGGCCCACGTCCGGATCGTCGGGGCCGAAGCGGATCCCGCGCGCCGGCATGGTGCCCGCGGGGGCCAGATGGGGGCTCCACGCTGCATCGTCCCCCTCTTCTCCATCGAGGGATTCGCCAGCGGCGAACTGCCAGTCCTCCGCGAACACCTCGAGGAGCTGGGCGACGACCGGGCCCCTGAGGCGGAAGTGCATGTCGCGGACGGGGTGCTTCGGGGCGTGGGCGAGATAGCAGCCGTCCCGGACGTTGAGCCCACCGGTGAAACCGACTTCGCCGTCGACCACGAGGATCTTCCGGTGGTTGCGGAGATTTGCGTAGGGGAAATAGAAGGGGACGCCCGTGGGGAGGAACAGCGCCACCGGCACCCCGGCCGCCGCGAGCAGACCCGTGATCGGGGGACGGGAATAGGTGGCCCCGATCCCGTCGACGAGAACGCGCACGGCGACGCCGCGGCGGGCCGCGGCGGCGAGAGCGTCGACGAACATCCGGCCGGTCGGGTCGTTGTCGAAGATGTAGGACGCTAGGCCGATGCTCTTTCTGGCGTTGCCGATGGCGGCGAGCATCGCGGGGTAGGCGGCGTCTCCGCCTTCGAGTGGCTCGATGGAGTTGCCATCGGTGAGGGGGCGCTGCGTGACTTCCTCGACGAGCACGGCGAGGGAGCGGAGCGGCGATTCCGGCGGCCCGATCGCTGCGGCGAGACGGTCTGGCCCAGCCGTTGCGCCGTCGAGCTCATGCTCGACGCGCGCAGTTCCGGCGCGGAGCCGGCTGGCCCGCGAGCGGATCCGGTTGACGCCGAGGAGCGTGTAGGCGATCGCTCCGAACACCGGCGAGAACCAGATCAGGCCGACCCACCCGATCGTCGAGCGCGTGTCACGCTTCGTGAGGATGGCATGGGCCGAGAGGATGAGGTCGATGATCAGGATCGCAACGGTGAGGAGGTGGGGCCAGAGGTGGATCCACCAGACGAAGAGTTGTTCGAGGAGATGTTCCATGCGTGGCTCGGCGTAGGGCTTTTATCGGCAGCGACGAGGAGAGTTTTCCCCGCCTCTGGTGGCGGTGTCCCGGATCAGCGAAGGTCATGGATTGTCCGGTCGAGCGAATGTCAATCCTTGGGATCGGCCCCGCGGCGGATCCCCTTCATCGCCGTGGCGTCGGGTTCGAGGGTCTTGTAGTAGTCGTCGAGCGGATAGCAGCCGCTGCGGAGCCCGCGACGGGGGGCGGTCGTGCAGTCGCTGAAGGTCCGACAGATCCGGCGCGGCCGCATGCCGCGCCCGGCGAGGGTGTCGGCGGGGAGTTCGGGGTAGGAGAGCACCATCCTGCCGAGGCCGACGCCGTCGATCCAGCCGCTGCGGACGACGGCTTGGGCTACCTGGGGGAGCCACTCCTGGAGATAGGTGTAGGCCGATCCGATCATCACTGCGTCTGGAAGGGCGGCCTTCGCCTGCCGGGCGGCATCGATCTGCCTCCAGACGCCGACGAGCGGATCCTCCGGGGGCGCGTAGCCGTCGCTGGGAGGATATGCCGCCGGCCGCGAGACATGCGGGGCGGCGTACGGACAGCCGGCAGTGAGGTTGAATGCCGCCACGCCCATCGCGTGGAGGCGCGCGAGGAGACGGATCGGTTCGTCGAGATCGATCCTGGACGGATCGTTGCCATCGACACCGAAGCCGCAGTCGTACGGGATGTTCTCGTCCCGCGGCCACGGCTCCCCCCGGCCGTCGACCGAGTGCCAGGGAAGCGTGTCGAAGAGCGAGAGCCGGACGCCGATGAGGAGGCCCGGGCAGGCTTCGCGGACCCTGCCAACGAGTTCGGTGAGGAGCCTCGTGCGGCCGTCGAAATCGCCACCGTAGCGGCCGTCGCGGCGGCGCGCGGCGAGGAACTCGTGGACGAGATAGCCGTGGCAGGCCTTGAGATCGACCATGTCGAAGCCGGCGGAGGCGGCGAGCCGGGCGGCCTCGACATAGGCGCCGATGAGGTCCTCGATCTCGGTGTCGGTGAGGACACAGGCCGAATCGGGCGGCGTGCCGTGCCGGGCGTCGAGGAGGGGATGATGAAACGCGATCCGTGGCCGGCGCGGGCCGGCCGTAGGCTGCGAGAAGCGTCCGGAGTGGGTCAGCTGGAGGGCGACGACGAGATCGGCGTCCGAGCCGTGGGCCTCACGGTGGGCCGAGCGAACGGTGTCGACGAGGAGTCGGAATCCCCCCTCCCCCAGCGTCGGGCTGAGGAGTTGCCGGGGATTGGCACGGCCGTCGGTGACCACGGCCACCGCCTCTCCCCCCCAGACGAGCTTCGCTCCGCTGATCCCGAAGTGGCGCCAGCGACGCAGCAGCGTGTCGGTGGGGGCTCCGTCGTTGGTTGCGTCCCAGCCCTCCATCGGATGGATGCACCAGCGGTTGCCGATGGTGCGACCGCCAATGGCCAGAGGCATCGCCATCGGCGAGCCCTCCGCCGCCGACAGGATCGTGTCGTCGATGGGCAACGCCGATTGAAGCGTCGCCAGATGGGCCCGCAGTGCGGCGGCGGATCGGAAGCGGGCGATGCGGGGAACCATCGGGAACGAGGGCCTCCCGCGGGCGGCTTTGGGATGGGGGTGAACGGCCCCACGATACGTCGCGGGCGCCGGATCTCCCAGCCCCGCCACGCCGACCGGTTCGGAGCGTCGATCCCCAGTGGCCTGCCCGGAGGGTTGTCCATGCTGAGGGGGGCTGGTAGTTTCCGCGTACACTTCCTTGCCCGAGTGGGTCGGCATGCTCGGCAACCAAGGTCTCTGGGGGTCTCCCGTTGAAACGCGCGATCGTCACCGGGATCACCGGACAGGATGGCTCCTATCTGGCCGAGTTCCTCATCGCCAAGGGCTATGAAGTCCACGGAGTCGTGCGGCGTTCGAGTGCGGCCGGGGCCCAACGCCTCGAGCACCTCGGCCGTGAGACCCTCGGCCCCGCGCCGCGGCTGGTTCTTCATGACGGCGACATGGCCGACGGAAGTGGCCTGGCGAGGATCGTCCGCGAAGTCCGCCCCGCGGAGGTCTACAACCTCGCCGCGCAGAGCCATGTCGGCGTGAGTTTCGACCAGCCCACCTACACCGCCGATGTCACGGCCGTGGGGGCGCTGCGGCTCCTCGAGGCGATCCGCGACCAACAGCATGCGACCGGCGAGCAGATCCGCTTCTACCAGGCCTCGAGCTCCGAGCTGTACGGCCGGGTGGCAGCGACGCCCCAGGACGAATCGACCCCGTTTCACCCCCGGTCGCCGTACGGCGTGGCCAAGCTCTATGCCCACTGGATCACGATCAACTACCGCGAGAGCTACGACCTGTTCTGCTGCTGCGGGATCCTCTTCAACCACGAGAGTCCGCGGCGCGGCGAGTCGTTCGTGACGAGGAAGATCACGCGGGCCGCGACGCGGATCAAGGTCGGCCTCCAGGAGAAGCTGCGGCTGGGCAATCTCGAGGCCCGGCGCGACTGGGGATTCGCCGGGGATTATGTCGAGGCGATGTGGCTGATGCTCCAGCAGCCGACGCCGGCGGAGTACGTGATCGCCACCGACGAGACGCACTCCGTGCGGGAGTTCTGCGAGCACGCCTTTGCCCGCCTCGGCCTCGACTACCGGGACCACGTCGAGGTCGACCCCCGCTACTTCCGCCCTGCCGAGGTCGATCTCCTCCGCGGCTGTTCGGAGAAGGCGCGGCGTGAACTCGGCTGGACTCCGCGCGTGAACTTCGAGCGACTCGTCGCGATGATGGTCGATGAAGATCTGCGGATCGCCGAAACCGAACGCGACCACCCCCACCGGGCTTCGACCTGAGGAGGGTTCATGGCAGGTCCCGAGACCGCGGCCGTGCCGCCCCCCGGCGCCGTGCCGCAGCGCCGGTCGATCGAAGGGATCTCGGCGGTGCTCCTTCCCGTCGACGCTGCTGGCGCCATCGACTGGGGGGCGTTTGCAGCGCATGTTGCCCGCACGGTGGCCGCAGGGATCGTGCCGGCGGTGAACATGGACACCGGCTCCGTCCATTGCCTTGACGGAGAGTCACGGCGGCGCGTTCTCGGAGTCGCCCGGGAGGTGATCGGCCCGGCCGTCGCGGGCGATCTCGTCGCCGGTGCCTGTGTCGTCGATAAGGGAGGCACACCGTTCGACGAGCGCGGTTATCTGGCCGAGTGCGAGCCGATCCTCGCAGCCGGGGCGACGCCCGTTCTCTTCCCCTCCCATGGGCTCAATGCCGGCAGCGAGGCAGACACCCTGGCCCGGATCGGCACCCTTGCCGCCCGGCTCCCGTCGTTCATCGGTTTCGAGCTCTCCACGGCGTTTCATCCCGCTGGGCGGATCCTCTCCCTCGCGGCCTGGCGCGATCTCCTCCACATCCCCAACTGCCGCGGCGCGAAGCATTCGTCGCTGTCGCGGAGGCTCGAGTGGGAGCGGCTCGCGCTCCGTAATCGGGAGCGCCCTGCGTTCCGCGTCTACACGGGCAACGATCTCGCCATCGACATGGTGCGCAGTGGGAGCGATTGGCTCCTCGGCCTGTCGACGGCTGCGCCTGTCGAGTTCGCCAGGCGCGATGCTTGGCTGCTCGCGGGCGACCTCCGCGCGTACGAACTCGACGACGCTCTTCAGGCCCTCGGCAGCTTCACCTTCCGCACGCCGGTGCCTGCCTACAAGCATTCGATGGCCCAGGTCCTCAAGGCCCGGGGCTGGATCGATTGCGATGATCCCTTTCCCGGCAGCCCGCGCCGCCCCGACAGCGATCGGGAGATTCTGGCGACGATCCTCGAGCGGATCGACGCGGCAGCGTCGGCGTGAGGTCGCATCGCTCTGGTGCTCCGGACGCTTCCGACCGGCCCTTCCCGGCGCGGGCGTGGCCTGGCCGGGATTGCGCGATCTGTTGGTTGGCTTGCGCTTTCCGGACTACGACCGCGCGCTTTCGCGACGGTCGTTGACCCAGTCGTGGATTTGAGCGAGTCGGGATGTAGAAAGGAACGTTGCTTCCGGTGTCACAGAGGGCGTGCCATGGCACTTTCGTTTGCGGTGAGTGTTGGTTTGCGTGGCGGTCGATTGGGGACACCGTGCCGCCTCTTGGCCCACGCCGCGCGACGCTCTCTTGTCGGCTCCCTTGTCGGCCTCATGGCCGCTATCTCCCAGCCAGCGATCGCCCAGACGACGACGCTTTCCGGCACGACGACGGGGAACGTGTCGATTCTGGCGACGAGCGGCACGCCGTTGATCGAAGGGCCCAGCGTCCTTACCGGAACGGCGACGTTCACCTACACCGGAGGCGCGCCGGCCATCGGCGCCTCCGGCACGATGACGAGCAACCTTTCCGGAGCCGGCGCTCTCTGGTTCAGCAGCCCCGCAACGCTCGTCATTGCCGGCACGAACACCTATTCGGGAGGCACGAGTGTCACCGACGGTGGCTTGATCGAGGTCACGACAGGCGGTTCGATCAGTCACTCGTCGAGTGATCTTCGGGTCGGCGTCGATGGCGGACCTGGCTCCTTCACCCTCTCCGGCGGGAGCGTGGGGATCCGCGATGCCACGATCGGATCGGGGCAGGGTGTGACCAGCTTTTTGACGGGCAGTTCGGGGATGTGGACAGGGAGTGGTGCGCTGACGGTCGCGTCCGCAGGGGCCACCAGTGTGTTTCAATTGGATGGCGGGAGTTTCAGTTCACTCTCTTCGACCATCGGCACAGGTACGTCGGACATCGGCAACCGCGACGTGAGCAACGGCAGTGCCCGCATCAACGGCGGCACGTGGACAACCACGAATGGCCTCGTCCTCGGCACGGCGGGAGGGACCGGTGCGCTCACCCTCGCCGGCGGCGCCGTGAACAGTGGCTCGGCGACGATCGGCGTAGCGGCGGGCAGCAACGGGACGGCCAACGTCAGCGGCGGTATCTGGACGAACAGTGGCAATCTCACCGTCGGTGGCACCGGCACCGGCACGCTCTCGATGAGCGGAGCGGGGACCGTCATCGTCGGGGGCACGCTCTTTCGCGGCACGGGGGGCACGATCAATCTTTCTTCCGGCGGCACGCTCCAGATCGGAAACGGTGGCAATTCGGGTGCCCTCGGTAACGACCTCACCAACGACGGCACGCTCGTCTTCAACCGCTCGGGAACCTCCGACCACACCCACGTGATCGACGGCAGCGGTGCGGTCGTCAAGCAGGGGACGGGCACGCTCGTCCTTTCGGCCGCAAACGGCTGGGCCGGCAGCACCTCCATCGATGGCGGTGTCCTCGAGCTCGGGAATACCGCTGCCCTCGGGTCGAGCGGCACGATCTCGTTCGGCGGCGGCACGCTCCGATTCACCCACATCAATAGGAACGACTACTCCGATCGCTTCAACGGCTCCGGGGGGCAATTCTTCAAGCTCGACACCAACAACGAGTCGGTGACGCTCGGTACCGCCATCGCGGGGAGCGGCAGCACGCTCGAGAAGCTCGGGGCCGGCACGCTCATCCTCGGGGAGGACAACACGTACGACGGCACGACAACCGTGACCAGCGGCACGCTCCAAATCGGTGCCGGTGGGAGCACCGGCTCGATCGCCGGCGACCTCGTCAACAACGCCGCCGTCGCCTTCAACCGCTCCGCAGCCTTGACCTATAGCCGGTTGATCACCGGCTCCGGCACGCTTGTCAACGAAGGCCCGGGGACGGTGACGCTCACGGGGACGAACACCTTCACCGGCAACACGGTCCTCCAGGCCGGCTCGCTCTCCCTCGGAGGCTCCGCGGCTCTCGGCAACGGCGGGACGATCTCATTCGGCGGCGGCGCGCTCCAGTTCACCTCGGCCAACAATTCTGACCTGTCGGCCCGCTTCAGCACCGCGGCCTCCCAGGCCTACAAGCTCGACACCAACGGCCAGAACGTGACGCTCGCGGCCAGTCTCACGAGCTTTGGCGGTTCGCTCGAGAAACTCGGCACCGGCATCCTCACGCTCAGGGGCGATAACACCTTCGCCGGCGGCACAACGCTCACTGCCGGCACGCTCTCCCTTGACAGCACGGGCGCGCTCGGCTCCGCCGGGCCGATCTCGTTTGCCGGCGGCACCCTCCAGTACTCGGGCAACAACAACGCCGACTATTCCGCCCGCTTCAGCACCGCCGATAACCAGGCCTTCCGCATCGACACCAACGGCCAGACCGTGACCCTCGCCAGCAACCTTGCGAGCAGCGGCGCGAGCCTCGCGAAGCTCGGTAGCGGCACGCTCGCGCTGACCGGCTCCAATAACGTCTCCGGCGGGCTTTCGCTCCAAGGGGGGACGCTCCAACTCGGAGGTACGAACGCCATCGGCCCCGCCGGGACGATTGAGTTTCTCGGCGGCACGCTCCAATTCACGGCCGCCAACAAGGCCGACGTTTCCGCCCGCATCAGCAGCGGAACCGGGCAGGCCTTCAATATCGACACCAATGGTCAGGCCGTGACGTTCGACAATACCCTTCAGGGAACGGGGAATACCCTCACGAAACTCGGCAGCGGCGCGCTGACCCTCTCGGCCGACAACACTTACACCGGTGTGACGACCGTGTCGGCGGGCACCCTTCGTCTCGGCAGTGGCGGCGCATCCGGTTCGGTCGCCGGCGACATCGTCAACAACGCCGCCCTCGTCTTTGATCGTTCCGATCCTTCGACATTTTCCGGTGCGATCTCCGGGGCCGGATCGGTCGCCATGGTGGGACCTGGGACGCTCACGCTCACTGGATCCAACAGCTACACCGGTGGCACGAATCTCGACGGCGGTGTGCTTGCGGTTGGCAGCCCCGACGCGATTGGCACCAGCGGGACGATCTCTTTCGGAGGAGGCACGCTCCAGTTGCCTTCAATCAACGCCACCGACTATTCGGCCCGTTTTAGCAACGCCATCAGCCAGGTCTACAAGATCGACACGAACGGTGGGGACGCTACCATCGCCGCGAGCCTTTCGAGCGCCGGTGGAACGTTCGAGAAGCTCGGCAACGGCACGCTCACGCTTTCCGGAGCGAATACGTACTCCGGCGGCACGACCGTCAGCGGCGGTACGCTCGAGGTGGCGAGCACCGGCTCGATTGCCCATGCAAGCGCCGATCTCGTCGTCGGCACGACGGCCGGCGATGGCACGTTTCTCGTCAACGGCGGCAGCGTCAGTGTCCGCAATGCCACGCTCGGCCGCGATGACGGTTCAGCCGGTACCTTGACGGTGGACCATGGCGGGACGTTCACGTCGAGCGGCTCGCTCGTGGTTGGCAGCGGCAATTCGGCGAGTGGTACGGTGACGATTTCTAGTGGCACCGTCACCGTCGGAGGAACGCTTTCGGAGTTGGCGGCCGGCAGCATCAATCTCCAGAGCAATGGCGAGCTCCGCATCGGCACCGGGGGGGCCGGCGGGGTTCTTCAGGCCGACCTCAATTTCGCTGGGTCGCTCGTCTTCAACAGCAGCAGCGATTCGAGCTACGGCGGCAATCTCGCCGGGACCGGCACGCTCACGAAGACGGGGAGCGGCACGCTCACGCTCACCAACGCCGGCACCTACGGCTACTCCGGGCTCACGACCGTGTCTGCCGGCGGCCTCGTCATCGATGGCTCGCTCGATAACTCGTCGGTCGTCGTCGGTGACGGTGGGCGCCTCGGCGGCACGGGAGTCGTCGTCGGCTCCGTGACGGTCAACTCCCGCGCGACGATCGCCCCCGGCGTCGATGGGGTGCCGGGGCTGTTCACCGTCGGCTCACTGTCGCTCGGGAGCGGCAGCCAGACTTCCTTCGGGATCCTTGGGGACGGGGATCTCGCCGGCGTCGCTGGCACCGACTACGGTCAGCTTCGTGTCACCGACACCTCAGCCACCTCCGCCTCCCTCGACGGCACGCTCCGTCTCGACTTCGGCAACGGCACCCCGTTTGCCAACGGCGAGGTGTTCCAGCTGTTCGCCTTCGACGGGGGGAATCCGGTGGGGAACTTCTCGGCGGTGATCGCCGCCGGGAGCGGAGCCTATTCGGCCGTCAGGTTTTACCCGACGGGAGTGGGGGAATGGACATCGACCTTCGGCACCTCCGAGCAGTTCCTCCGCTTCGACGAGCTCACCGGGAGGCTCGAAGTGGTGCCGGAGCCTTCGACCTGGGGGATGCTCCTCGCTGGGGGAGCCGCGGCCGGGATCTCGGCGCTGCGGCGCCGGCGTCAGAAGATGTTGGGGATGTAAGGCCCGCCCCGGCAGCGCTTGAGATAGTCAAGCGCCGCGACCTGGCCGGTGGTCTCGAGACGGTCGCGATAGACCGGATCGTGGAAGCCCTCGATGTCGATGCTCCCCCGCCAGCCGGCGAGGCGGAGCTCGGAGATCAGCCGCGTCCAGTCGGTGTCACCGAAGCCGGGGGTGCGGTGGTGGACGTAGGGGACGCCGCCGCGGATGCCATGCTCGCGGACGACATCCCAAAGGACGGTCGCGTCCTTGCCGTGGATGTGCCAGATCCGGTGGGCCCACTGGCGGAGTTGCGGGAGCGGATCGACGAAGCTCACGAGCTGATGGCAGGGCTCCCACTCCAGACCGAGCACGTCTCCGGGCACCTCGTTGAACATCGCCTCCCAGGCCCGGGGGGCGTGGGCGATGTTGAAGTCGCCGCTGTTCCAATCGCCGCGCTTGTCGCAATTCTCGAACGCCAGCTTCACGCCCCGGTCGGCGGCCCGGCGTGCGAGGGGGCGGAAGACTTCACCGAAGCGGGGAATCGATTCCGGCACCGGCCTGCCGGGGAGCCGCCCCGCAAACCCGGAGACGATACGGCAGCCGAAGTCTGCAGCGCGGTCGATGAGCGTTTCCCAGTCAGCGACCGTTTCGGGGCTGACAAGCGGGTTGCCGTAGACCCCGAGGGCACTGATCCGCGGCGCCGGCTCTTCGGTCGCCGGCGTGTGTGCGGCGAGGACGTCGGTGAGGCGGCGGGCGAGGTCGGGGAGATCGCGACCGGCGAGGCTCTTTCCGAAGCTCACCTGGAACGACTCGAAGCCGTGCGGGAGAAGGGCCGCGACGATCTCGGGCGTGCGGTCGTGGGCCGGCACGAGCGTGCCGATGCGGATGTCGTCGTGGCCGTGCATCGTGAGAACCATCGGGGAGAGGGGCAAGAGCATCGCGAGAGCGGTACACTAAACAGCATGAACAAGGCATTCTGCAAGGAGCCGGAGCAGTCGGGTCGGCCGCTCTGTCCGCGCTGCGGCGCCGAAGGGCAGGTGGTGACGGAGGCCACGCTGCGAGCCCACGTGTCGGCCGGCGACGCCTTGGCGCTCGCCGAGCCGGTGGCGTGGTGCGACACCGAGAGCTGCCCGGTGGCCTACTTCGATACCCTCGAGCGGTCGATCAACGTCGATCGGGCCAGCGGAATCCATTGGCCGAAGGATCCCGCAGGCCCCTTGTGTGCCTGCCACGGCTTGACCTGCGAGGATATCGATGCCGACCTCGCCGAGGGGGAGCCGAAGCGGGTCCGTGCGGTCGTCAGCCGGGCCGGCGAGCCGAACGCTGAATGCGTTCTCCGCTCGGCCGATGGGCGCCCCTGCGTGGCCCGTGTCCAGCGCCTCTACATCCGGCGACTCTCCGGCGGCGGATGACATGCGACTCCTCTCCTGGAACATCCACAAGGG
>CANGGC010000027.1 GCA_947453125.1 Planctomycetaceae bacterium
CCCGGCTGTCGCGCATCCTCGGGCAGGCTCGTCGGGGCGATGTCGTCCCAGGCAAGGGTGAACACAAGTGGGTCGTCTGGCGACATCATCACAGTCCTACGGGGCCGATCTGGTAGAGGCGGTCGATGGCAAGCATTTGTGCCCATGCCGATACGAGTTCTCGGTCATGCGTAGGCGACTCTGGAATGGTGTCGAGCGTGTCGAGCAGTTGCTCCCCTCGCTCCACGAAGCCGGCGAGTCGGTAGGGGATGGCATGGGCGTCCTCGTTCCAGAGCCGACCCCATGCGAGCGCAAACGCCGCATTCATCGCAGCCGTCGCCTGGAGAATCAGGTCTGGGGCCTGCGATCGGATATTCGGATGGAGACACCCGACATTCTCCTTCATGCTTCTCTCGGCGCAGGCTCGCTGTTGATCGCGCAGCTCGGGATGACCATGAAACAGGTCGCGGTCGGCACGGATGCCAATTGGCATCGAACGAAGCTGGGTTCCCAGTCCGTCGGTGATGATCCGGCTATACGACTGAACCATGGTTGCCGGAACCGCTTTCATCTGCTGTACGAGCTTCTCGACCTGGCGGTAGGTGTCGGCGCTGCTCGCGACGTTGAATCGCTCATCCGGGGCAGCCACGAGCGAACGCTTGGCCAGTTCGCATTGAAAGCAGACGAGGTAGGCAAGCTCTGGGGCTGCTTTGGGGCTGTAGCTGAGGATGTGCACCGGCCGCGCCGCCGTGGCGATCTGGATTCGGGCCAGATTGGGAAGGCTTGCGTCCTCCTGGAGAACCACGGGCTTGCCGCCAAGTTCTTCGAGCTCGTTGAGGGCGTGCTGCTGGGCCTGAGCAGGGGTCATTCGGGAAGTGCCTACAGCTTGGTGTACTTGGTGGATCGGCCCCGGCTCTTTTCGACAGGGTAGCGTTCTTCGTTTTTCTTGAGCTTGGCTTCGATCAACTTCGCCGGATCGAGGCCGAGGTCATGGGCGAGAAGAAGGGTGAACGACAGCACATCGGCCAGTTCGTCACCGACCTCGACCATAAAGTCGGTGTTCCCCAAGGCGACCTCGACCTCGGCGTCGGTCTTCCAGAGCATCGTCTGCTGGAGTTCGCCGGCCTCGATCGCCAACGCAGCGGCCACCTGCCGTGGGGTGTGGAATTGCTTCCACTCCCGGGCATTCCGGAAGGCGAGCAGGGCCGCCGTCGAGTCGGCGAATGAGGTCGCAGGAAGTTTGGTCATGCGGGGGTGAATCAGGCGAGGTTCAGAGAGGGGAATCGGACTCTGCTCCCCGGCCTACCAGGGCTTCACTCTTTTGGCGAATTAGGAGCCTCACCTGCAGCATCTTAGCTGCCATGTTGCGAATCAAGGGTGGAGTGCCAGGCACTCCATCGGGCTCATGCCCGCACAGGGGTTCCCGCTCTACCGGTCAGCACCCGTCTCAGGCTCTCTCGTCCGAGGAAGGCCGCGTAGTCGGCTGGCATGGCCTCCAGGAGCGTGGGGCTGCATGCCACGATCACCTTCGTGCGGGCTCGACTGATGGCGACGTTGAGTCGATTGGGGGAAAACAGGAATCCCGCCACCTCTGAGACGAAGTCCGGGTCGCTCGCCGCCAGTGAGATGGCGACCAGGTCGACCGTGAGCCCCTGGACCCGCTCGACGGTGTCGACGATCGGCAGATCGGCATTGGCAGGGAGGAGTCCCTGAATCCGCCGGCGGATGAGGGCCGCCTGCTTCCGGAACGGTGTGACAACCGCCATATCCCGAACCGATTTGCCGTGCCGCAGACACGTGGCCACCACGCGGGCGATCGCATCGGCCTCCCACTCGTTGGCTTGGCGAGAGTGGATGTCGGGCGTCGGCAACCAGACAAGCGACGGCTCTGGCGAAATCACCGTTGCTGGCAGACCTTCGGGGATCCCAGCTCCCGGCAAGTAGAACCGCTTCCCAGCCACGGAGGGACAGGGCATGAGCGGCTCGCCCCCGCCAGGGTAGAACTCCGCCGCCGTGATCCTGCAGAGTTCGGCGTTCATGCGATAGGTGGTGTTCAGCCTGGCGATGAGCGATGGGTGGGCCTGCCGCAATCGCTGGAAGAGCGATACCGCTAGAGGATCTTCAACGACATCAGCGGCGAACACTGGCGGCAACTGGGCATCGTCACCAAAGAGCAGCGTCACGCCGGCCCCGAACAGACCGGCACAGGCTCCTTGCACGAGCGGGAGCTGCCCCGCTTCGTCGATGAGCAACGCATTGGGTACCAGACCGCTCGATCGCAGGGCTTGGTTGTGGAGCCCCGACACGAATGTCATTCCTACGATCAGATCTTGGTGCCGCCTCGGAGGGAGCCCCTGGGTGGCTTCGCGAACGGGACGGCAGGGAATCGCGTCGTCGAGGGACTCGCGTCGCAGCTCATCTCCAACCTTCACAAGCGGCCTACCCGGGAAGAAGGAATGGATCGCGGACAGGGCGTTGTTGACGGCCTGATGCGTTGGGGCAACGACCATGACCCGACGGCCCATGCGGGCCAACGTCTCCGCAGTCAGAGCGAGGACCATCGTCTTGCCCGTTCCGGGTGGCCCCTGGATCCCGAATACGCTCGGCAGATTAGCGCAACGATCGAGCACCATCCATTGGGACGAGTCGATTGACCGACCGACATCGGCAATGACTTGGTCGACAATCGCTGCAGTCGCCGAGGTCGGCGGCACTGCCGCGGGCCGATTTAGCGGCTCGCCGCCGGCCAGGGTGCTAAAGAAAGACCACCCTGGGGCACCCGGTTGGAGCCTCGCCAGGCACTGGCTCACCAGGAATGACAGATCGGTCTCTGACTCCCGAGCCGTCCACGGACCGCTCGGTAGGCTGTCCACGCGGCGTTCAACCCGCACGTGCAGACGCAGCCCCCGTTCGGTGATGTCCGTGATCGTTCCGGATAGCCGCACTGCCTCGCACGACAAGTCGATACGGGTGCCCGGCCGGAACCGCGACTCGTTGACCGGGCAGTCGAGGGTGAGAGCCCCCTGCTGGCGGCGTGTGATGCTGAGGTCGACCAAACATCCACCGCGATCGACCAGCGCCTCCTCCGCAAGCATCGAGGTCAGGGCAGCTTCAGCACGGTTCGCCTGGCGCTCGCGACGGAGGAAGTCCTGAAGGCTCGCGACATCCATTACGCGGCCACCCCACGGTCGCCGGCAAGCCAGTTGATCACGGCTCGCATGGCCATTACGCGGCCAGGTCCGTCAGCAGGGCATGTCAGGGCGGGATTGGTGTACTCGGTTACCTGGGCAAGTTCCAAGCCCTGCAACGGCGCGTGGACAAAGTTCTCGATCAGGGCCAGAAGATCAACCACGTGTGGACTTTGGCCACCGGCTGTGCGGAGGAGACGATGAGTGATGGCTAACTCGGTGGCCCCATACACGACAATCGGGGTTCGGCCCGCGACGGGGGAAAGATCGGCCGTCCAATCGGGGGCGATCTCGATCCTCGTCGGCCCGGCACCATCATTCTCCAGCCAGGCGGCCTGCGGCGGTGGCGCTCCGGCAGCTCCGGACGCCCCCGATCCGAACTCTATCGAAATCGCACTGAGTGCCCGCAGGGTCGCGTGGTTCAGCGGCTGGCGGGTCACTGCCTGCCCGGCGCTAAGACACAAGGCAGCGGAACGGATGAGAGGCCAGTCCCTGGAGGGAATGCCGTAGTCGAGAAGCTGCTCGTCACTTGCAGTCGCTAGCACTGGCCAGCGGGTGACGCCGCTCGTGGATCGGAGTCTTTCCGCCATGGCACGGCTGATCCCAGGCAGCAAGGAGACGTGTTCGGTGGCGATTAACTCAGGGATACAGACGCTCCGCCAAGGGCAGGAGAGGCACGCCTTGCAGAGGTGTGGCCCGGGACGCGCGGCGGGGTCACGCAGGGCATTGAGCTGTGACTTCTGGCCAGAAAAGATGCTGCTGCTCTCGGCGAGGGGAACCGCGATCCGCGAGCCGTCACCGAGGATGAAGAACGCCTCTGTTGGCGTCTGTCCTTGAATCTCCCCGAGCAGGTCGGTGTACCACGCCGCCTGCAGGACATGGGCCACCATGAGCTTCTGGGCCCGTTTGAACTCACCAACCCGGTAGAGGAAACCGGTGGCAGATTCGGAGGACGGCCCTACCAGTTCCAAAACGTCGGCGATACCGACGCGCCCCTCGGCCGCGAGGTATGCCTGAAGAATCGCTGGAGCCCCAGCCTGCATTGCATCGACTGTGCGGCGTTGGCGGTCATCGCTCGAGATCCTTTCAGGAATCCGGACGGCTCCGGGAAAGAGCGACTGGCAGATCGCTTCCTCGTGTGCGATTCCCTCCCGCTGCATCGCCAGGAGGAACCCCGGCGGATCGGCCTTGAGGCTCCCTGGCAAGAAGTAGTCGGACCAAGCCTTGTGCGGGCAAATCTGCAACGACGAGAAGTGATGACCGGCAGTCACACCGGGCGTCGACCGGGGTTGAACGGCGTCCATCGCTAGCTCCGCAGACAGGACCGGAGATAGCTGCGGGTCTCGTCGTCCTCGGCCCAGACATACACCCCTCTTACGGCCCGAGAGAGCAAAATCCGATACCCCCGCTTCAGGCGATGATCCAGCTTCTCGATTGCGTCCGGTTTAGGGGGCTTCTTGGACTTGGTTTTGGCCGCAGCGATGGTCTTCTTCCAGGCGGTCTCGTGGATGTGGGGAAGCTGGTGCTGCCAGGAATCGCCACGCCGAACCAGATCACTCAGCCACAAGAGACCCAGATAGTCGAAATCGAATCCGCGGACGACGTACGGACAGCCCACTTCGCAGAGTTGGTCTTCGTGCATCGCCGTGCCCTCCGGACGCTGGATGAAGTAGGCGTAGTTGCTATCGGGTGCATAGTTCCAAATCCGGCTCCAGTAGCGGACGGGGGTGGTGCCCGGGAGCGGAATGTGGAAGTCCATCCCCTGAGGAGCCACGGCGTGGGGCTGCTCAGCCTTCTGCGTCTTCCATGGACGAGCGTAGTTTGCCACAATGCGTGCCGATCGCCCCTCGTTGATGTGGCCTCGCAGGGCATCGTCGAGGTCCTGCGGGCTGTCGACGACTTCAAAGAGGAACGGTCCCTTGGGTCTTGATTCTGACTTGCGCCACGTGAGGTTCTTGGGGGGATTGGGGGGGCCGAGTTGGAGCACACCCTCCATCCAGTTCACGTACTCTGTTGAACCGCCGCAACGGAACTGCTGGTGAGCGAGACTGATCACCTCGACCTGGGCGATTCCCAGATCCTTGGCATATTTGACGATTCGATCGCGTGTGGTGGTCTCGTTGTCGCGATAACTCTGCTCTCCATCCATCAGAAAGATGCTGACTCGCGAGGCACGGATGATGTGCCACGCTTGGGGGCCAGCATGCATTGACCACCCCGAAGGCGGCACACCTTCGGCATTCGGGGCCGTCGGATCGATGAGGGCGTGGGCCTCGTCGACGATCGAGACCGCAAACGAATTGTCCGGCGCGCGGTTGCGGTTGCCGGACTTGGCGAAGTGGATGAGATTGCTCTGCCAACTCGCGACCGTGAGCGTTGCACCGGCCGCCCGTTCGTTATTCACCCATTTAGGCAAGAGCCCTGGGTTGTAGGCGTTGGCACCTACGACAATCCCTTGGGCGACAGGGTTGGCGATCGACTCAAAGAGCGTTTTCCAGTTGCTCCGCTGGCAACCGCTGGTCGTGGTCACGACGAGCGGACCGTCGATACGGGGGTCGACCGCCAGCGCCGCCCAGAGTTGTGCCGCGATCACTGATTTTCCGGAGCCCGGCGGCCCCTCAATGATCACCGCGAGCTTCTCGGTCGGGTCGGATGAAGCCAGCAGTCGATCGATCGCCCGCATGCATTCCTCGAATCCACGACGTTGCTCGTCGAGGAGCACGAACGCGGGACTCTTCGACCCCCTGATGGTCGTCGACACCTGATCGATCAGGTTCCGGTCTTGTTTGTAGGTGCCGCGTTCGAAGCGCTCCGCGAATCCCAGGTCGGGCGTCGTCAACCTGGACGTGATGAAGGGCACCAACCCGCCCTCGACATCGGCGGCGGCGTTCGAGAAAAGCGGGTAGTGCAATGCCAGCATCGCGTGCGGTGCTCGACGGTACGGCTCCAGGTGAGCCATTTGCGGAAAGTAGACGCAGCCTCCAACGTCTGCCCCTTCGTCGAGGACCACAGAGTGGAACATTCGGCAGTAATCGGAATACCCCCGCACCTGATCCGAAGGATGGAGCACCAGCGCGCCGCGGTGCTCAATGAGGGATTCCCGCGGCCCTGGACGATCGCCGGTGGTATCCCAGTCCTTCATTTCAATGATCACGACGGCCGGCTTCTCCGGGCCTCGTCCGAGGAGCACCGCGTCACACCAGCAAGAGGACGCCGGGAGACGGTATTCAACAGCCATTCCGGCCGATTCGCCCAAGTGCAGGTGAAGCGAAGCGAGTTGCGGCCGCGCGAGGATGACCGAGAGCTTCGGGAGTGATCGCTCCCACGCCTGACGTTCCTGCTGGCCGTAGCGACCGGTGAGCGATTGGAGTTCGTCGATGAGGCCTGCAAGGTCGCTCTCGACGCGGTGACAAAACTCGCGAACCTCGATGAGCATCGCTGTCCCTCTATGTCCTTTCAGACGTTCGATCCAATTCGGACGGGACCTACCAGCCCCTCGCGCGAAGACCAAGAGGCACGGTCACTGCGGTCGTGCCGCTTGTGCGACGAGGGCTCGCTGGTGGTTCACGGGAGGTGTGGTGACCTCCGGGGAAGTCTTCGGCGTGGCACGACGTGAGCGAGCACGGCAGACTTCGGAAATCAATATACCCTCAGGGGGCTTGCCCCCCCTTGATACCCAAGGGGCTCACGAACGCGAAGTTGTCCTCGATCATGAAACCGACCCTCCGCTCGGATGCGGCGGGTCACGCGCCTGTTGGGGGAATCGCGACTGGGGGGGGATGACCACGCGGAGGGACGGGGACGAGTGTGATCGTGAGCAACGGGCGGCGGGTACGCAGTGGCGGCGAGGTGTGAGGTCGGGAAAGACACCGTACCCGCTTCAATGAGGCCGTGGCTTTGCAGCCACGGAAGGCTCGATCACGATGTCGGGCCGCGCCCCGTTTTGCCAGCTTCAATGGGGCCGTGGCTCCGCAGTCACGGAAAGGGCCCGACGAACTGCACCAGCGTCACCGGCGTCTCGCTTCAATGAGGCCGTGGCTTGGCAGCCACGGAAAGCGGTGGGGAGCCCGCCGGGCTCTTCGGGGATTTCCGTGGCACGCCGCGGCCGATTCATGGAGGGCCGACGATTGGGTAGAGTGCCGAAATGGACACACTCAAATCGCATTACGCCCGTTTGCTTGGCCTCGATGACTCCTGGCGGGTGGAGTCTGTTGACCTCCGGATCAAAGCTTGTGGCGTCGGTCATTTGGCCGTGTCCTGCAATTCACGACGGTTCCCACCCCGACGAGGAACCTACTCCCTCGCCGACGGGTATCAATCGATGGGGCACTCCGTGGCTCCGGAGCGCCTCGAAAGTCATATCTTCATTGCGGTCATCTTTGGTCCGCAAATCCGAAAATGGGAAAAACCGCCTGCAATTGGCCCTGCTGACGAGCTACCCAACTCTGCCAAGCGTCGCGAGATGCGATCGAGTGTCCCCCGTCGACGCTTCCAGGAAGTCGGCGAAGTCCCACCGGGACTTGGCCGCTCGCTTGAGGAACATCCTCGCGATCATCCCGATGCCGCCGGCCACCATGGCAGTGTCGATTGCCCGTTCGGCGAGTAGGGCAATGCCGATCCCGAGCGTGCTGACTGCCGTGTCGGCGGCGGTGTCCCCGACTGCCCGGGAGAACTCCTTCGAGCCTTGGTACCAAAGGAAGCCGTTTACAACGCCGTGGAGCGACCCTGCGATGACAGCCCCCTGGAGGAGCTGGCCAAAGAAGTGCATCAGTTGGTCCGGCCCGACGTTCGAGAGGCCCTCGTGGACCATCTTCGCGGCATCCGTGGAGCTGATCGGAATGCTCTTGTCGTAAACCATCGCAGAGAGCCCCTCGTGCCGTTCCGCGAGCCGCTTGACCTCTTCGTGAATGTCGTCAGGCACGGCGAAGAAGACCTGCGACAGCTTCTCCTGGGAGGCGCCTTCCAGCTTGCCGTCGAGGAGTTTCTGCTGCACTTCCTTCATGTGCTGCACAACGCCTGAGGCTGACTGGTAGAGCTTCACCTGCACGTACTCGTGCGAGCCGTCTGCTTGGCGAATGGCGACGTCCCAGCCTTCCTGACTCCCCGAAAGGGCCAGCGTCGCAGCATCGCCGACGCTCTTGCTAAAGAGGTTCTCGCCGATCTGGCCTTTGATCTTGTTGACGAAGCCCATGACGCGGGGATCGTCGAACGGGAGATAGCCACCGCCGTCGTGGCCGATGTGGCTGACAAGAATCTCCCGCATCCTCGATAGGTCGCGGCGATCTACGTCCATGAGGGCGACGAATGCGTCTCGCAATTCCTTCGGCAGTGAGTCGACCAGCGTAGTGCCGCGAAATATGTCGCCGATCACCACGGCATCGCCCACACGGTCATCGATCGTGGCTGCAATGCCGCTCGCCTGAGTCATCGCGGTGTCGACCAGGCTCTTCAGCTCACCCAGCTGCCACTCCTCCATCACGGAGCGGATCGGGCGAGGGCTGCCACCGAAACGGGCTGCGAAATGTTGGATGCTCATTTGCCGACCTTCTCCTCCAAGGCTGCGATGCGGTCCAAGGCCTCGGCGAGGCGGGTGGCGAGCAAGTCGTTGTATTCGTCCTGGAGCTTCAGGCGATCCTGAAGGAGTTCGACGAGTTGCTTTCCCGTGACTTGGTCTAGGCGGTCGGTTACTGCCTCATACGTCGAGCCGACCACGTGCTTCACGCCACTCTCGTCGAGTTGGTCATCGATGTAGTCGACAGCCCGATCGAGGCCGGTCTTGGTGGCAATGAATCCCCCTGCCGTGGTGGCTTGTTCAACTGCGCCAGACATTACGTCCGCACCAACGTCAGCCACCTTGCCGAAGCCTTGCTTGGCGCGTTCCCAGAGCGACGGAGAGTCGTCGGCCTCCTGCTGCTCGCTCGCTTCCTGGCTTGGCTCGTCGCTCGCGTTCATGGCGTCCTCCGACTCTCGTGATTTCCAGGCGGTTCGGCGATCATACCACCCCGATGAGGAACCGACTCCCTCACCTACGGGTGTCAAACAGCCGGGGTCAGACGGCCCCAGCCGTATCGGAAGTTCCTATCGATCGAGCCCCGGACTCAGAGCTGGCCGTACTCGGTCCCACACCTCCTTCGCAGTCGCTCCGGTACTCCTCGTCCCAGATCGGGTCGATCTCGGCAGCAGATGCCATGCACCGCTTCGCCCTGTCGGCCTCCCCCTGACTCGCCAGGATCGCGGCAGCCGCCTCCAGCTCCTTTCTCGCCAGCAGCCCGAGACCGGCGATCACGTAGTGCGCGGCTGCGATCTGGTGATTTCCAGCGTTCTTCAGTTCTTCCGCTTTCCAGATGAGGAGTCTTCGCTTCGCACCGTTGACCGGCTTGAGAACGTCGGCCGTCCGGACTTTCGTGACGATCTCGACGGTCTTCTCGACCCGCCGTTCCCTGAACGCCTCGGCCTCTGCCAGTACTGCACCAAAGTCGGCAAGGTCGACGTAACCAGACGGAACGGCCGCACAGACGGCCTCGTTCGGGCTGATCAGCTCCCAGACGATGCGGTTGTCAGTCACGAGCAGCTTGGCGTGTCGTTGGATCACGCGTCGGCCTTGGATGAAAAAGTCTGCGGTCATGAAGGTTCTCCTGTTTGTTGGTCTGCTTCGTCCTCATACAGCGACGGCCACAACTCGCGACCGATGTCGTCGAGCAACTCCGGGTAGATCAGGTTGCGAAACTCCATCGGCGGGTCGAGGTTTTCCTCTGACCACGCCTCCAAGAGAAGGTGAGCGGCAGCGGTCTGGGGAGTGATCTCTTCGCCGGCAGGCCCTCGTCGCAGGCCGCAGACGACCGGTGTCCACTTCACGCTATTCGGCCTCCAGTCCCCATCCCACAGGATCCAGTACTTGCCGTCGAGGTCGGTGTTCAGGACGTACGACGTCTTCCGATCTCCGCCGGAGTACCAACACCACACCGCGTCGACCACGTCGATCCCCCCGGGGCCGGGGCGACGGCCGCACCGCATGCCGCGAGGGCGGCGAAAATAGAGGGTCCTCGGCTTGAACCAGTCGGGCTTGTCGGGAATTGCCATCGCTTCAACTCCTTGTGTTGGCAGTGCCATCGGTCGTCACGGTGCGTTCTCTTCCTTCCTTTGCGCGCGGCGCTTGGCCCGCATCGCATTGATCACCTCCGCGACTTCATTCGGACTCGCCCCTGGAGGGAAGTCGAACCGCACAAATGGGGAACGCGGCCTGCTTCCGCCATCGGTCTGGCCTTCTTCTCTTGGAGAGCACGGAGCCCACGTGTCAAAGAAACTCTCGCAGCCATGGCAGAACCACTCACCGGGCTTTGGGCCGTTGCCGATCAGCTTGAACTTCCGGCAGGTGGCCGCGAGCCGGATCGTGAGGCCGATCACGCCTACCTGCACTGATGCGGTGTCGCCACCGCCGCAGCACGTGCAGCGGGGCACCTCCATCTCCGTGAATCGCCGGTGGAGTTCTTCGTAGGCCATCGGTGTGTCCTTTCGCTTCGAGGGAAGAGATCTCGTTCGAGCCGCACGCGTCACTGTCGTCGATCACGACGACTCGTCGCCTGCCTTCGGTTCGTCCTGGGGCTGCGGAGGCATGTTCTCCGGGTCTTCCCGGAACCACGCGGGGCCGAGCACCTTCCCTTTCGAGGCCGCAACCGCCGCCGCGTATGTCCGGAACGCCACGAACGCCGCTCTCGCGTTGCCACCAGCTGGAATGTCGACACGCACTGGATCTGACATCGATGATCTCCTTCGGTTTGAGGTTCAAGCATCAACAAGCCACCACGCGAAAGCGACCGGCTCCGAACGCGGCACCACCAGTCTTGAGAAGCCGGGGTCTTCCCGCTTCGATGCGACGAACTCGCCGTGCTCGCGGATGTGGGCAAAGAGCTCGTCGCGGAGCGCGATTGCCCGCTCGAGGTCACGGGTGCGGAGCGAGCGACGGATGCGACGCTTCCTGTGGTCGAAGTGCAGGGTGTAGTGCACCCAGTAAACGCCGCCGTTGTTGAGCCAGAGATGGTGATCGCGTCGACGGGTGTTGATCCGAATCGACAAGTGTCCGATCGGCATGACGAGTTCCTCTCGCTGTCGTGTGTTTTCGTCCGGAACGTTCCGGGCGACGCATCCTCGAGATCCATTGCTGGATCCCGGAACCACCTTGTCAGCGAGGCAGAGGCCTACGCCGCTAGGTTGGACGGTCGACCC
>CANGGC010000028.1 GCA_947453125.1 Planctomycetaceae bacterium
ATGCACTGCTACCGGGTCGGCAACGACGACTGGTTCAAGTTTTGCGGGATCACCTCCCCCGGCCACGGCGCCCACTACGCCTACACCTGCAAGCTCAAGGGAAAGCACCCGATCCTCACCGGGCTGCCGCTTGAGTGGGAGGTGCCGAAGGAGGAGCTCTACTACTCCGACAAGGTGTGGCCGACGGCGACGCCGCTCGGCGAGGCGATGAGCACCGACCGCAACGCCATGCAGACCTGCATCTGGACCAACCAGTTCGGCAAGACCCGCGTCTTCGGGACGACGATCGGCCACTACGCCGAGACAACGGCGACGCCGGAGTTCCTCGGGCTCGTCACCCGGGGCACCCTGTGGGCGGCGGGGAAGCTTGACGAGGATGGCAGCCCGGCCGACGGCCTGGAGCTGACCGAGGCGGAAAAGGCCGCGGTCGAGGATCCGGCCCCGGAGCCGCAGCCGACCCCCGCCAACTGAGCCATGCCCCCGGGAAAAACGATCCCCGGCCGTTCGGCGGGCTCCGCCTGACAGCCGCGTGGGCCGTGGTACGATTCTCCCGAAGCGGTTCGCAATTCCCGTTGGAAACTCTGGAGGAGGCGGCTTGTGGCACGTGCGGCGCTCGCGCTCGAGGACGGAACGGTCTATTTTGGCGAGGCTTTCGGCGGCCGGGGGACCTCGTCGGGGGAGGTCTGCTTCAACACCTCGATGACCGGCTACCAGGAGATCCTCACCGACCCCAGCTACCGCGGTCAGATCCTCTGCATGACGACGCCGCAGATCGGCAATTACGGCGTCAACCGGGACGACGTCGAGAGCGCCGGGATCCACATGGCTGGCTTCGTCGTCCGTGAGGTGAGCCGGATCCCCAGCAACTTCACCGCCACCGGATCGCTCCAGGACTACCTCGCAAGCGCCGGCGTGATCGGGCTGTCAGGGATCGACACCCGGGCCCTTGTCCGCCGGCTGCGAATCCGCGGCGCGATGACCGGCGTGATCTCGAGCGAGATCCTCGACGGCGTGAAGCTCGTGGAGATGGCCCGCTCGGCGCCGGCGCTCGTTGGCCGCGATCTCGTTGCCGAGGTGATGCCCAAGGGGGAGAGCGACTGGGCGCAGCCGCTCGATGAATCAGCCACGCCGCTCGTGCAGCCGACCGAGGGGGGCGTCTATGCAGACGTCGCACCCGCCGGCCCGGTGAAGCACGTCGTTGCCCTCGACTACGGGATGAAGTGGAACATCGCCCGGCATCTGGTCAGCAGCGGTTGCCGGGTGACGATCCTCCCCGGCCGGGTCTCCGCGGCCGAGGTCCTCGCCCACCGTCCCGACGGCGTCTTCCTCTCCAACGGCCCCGGCGATCCGGAGGTGCTCACCGGCTGCGTGGAGACCGTCCGTGGGCTCGTCGGCAGGGTGCCGATGTTCGGGATCTGTCTCGGCCACCAGCTCCTCGCTCTCTCCTGTGGGGCGAAGACGTTCAAGCTCAAGTTCGGCCATCGCGGGGCCAATCAGCCGGTGATGGATCTCCAGACCGGTCGGGTCGAGATCACCTCACAAAACCACGGCTTTGCCGTCGACGAAGCGACGCTTCCCGCCGAGCTCGAGGTCACCCACCGCAACCTCAACGACGGCACGATCGAAGGAGTGTGCCACCGCACGGCACGGGCCGCGAGCGTGCAGTATCACCCCGAAGCGGCCGCTGGCCCGCACGACGCTGCCTACCTCTTCGACACCTTCCACCGCCTCATGGCCTGAGCGGGGTTAGCCCGAGAACGGCGCGATCGCGTAATCGGCGGTGTCGGGGCGGAAGGCTTCAAAAGCCTCAGGGTGGCCATCGATCGCCCAGACGCGGTGCTGGGCGACGGCGAGCGCCACGGCACGGTCGTCCTCGCCATGCCGGTCGACCGCCATGACGCGCACCGATTCGAAGTCGTCGTCAGAAGCCAATCGCCACACCACCGTCCCGGGCCGATCGCCATCGGTAGCTGCGAGGTAGAGGTGCCCCTCCGGCCCGAGCGTGACCGCATCGGCCCCGGGGAAGGGATGCGGCGTGCCGATCGGGCAAAACTCATGCGCATTGCCGAGCGGGCATTTGAAGAGCTGGCCTTCGCGGCTGGAGAAGACGATCGCCCCGCTGGGGAGGAGGGCGAGGCCCCCGATCCGCCCGCCCCCCTTGCCGTCGGCACCCGCTCCGCCGAGCCGTTCGTCGGCGAGAAAGACATGTGGTTCGCCGTGCCCGGCTGGCGGGATGCGATAGACCACCGGGTGGCAGGCATCGGTGACGTAGACGCTGCCGTCGTCGGCAATGACGAGGTCGTCGGGGAGGAGGAGGTGCGCTCCCGAAACGAGCGGTCCGAGGTCATGGCTGCCGACGAGCCGGCGCTCGGCGAGGTCGAACACGCACACCCGTCCGATCCGCAGGATCGTGTCGTCGCCCGGTGACTTTCGCGGCGACAGGCTTCGCCCGTGCACGCCCCGGTGACCGACGGCGACGTAGGCCTTGCCGTCGCGCTCGCGGACCGCCGTCGACGTGATCAGGAGTGGGTGGTCGAGGAGATCGACGCACCGTCCATCCATCTCGACGAGGACGAGCTTCCCCTGCTTCTGCGACGAGACGAGAAAAGCGCCGAGAGCCGGCGACCAAGTGCAGCCGCCCGGGTGGAGTTCGGGGCAGCTGAAGCGGATCGCATCGGGCCGGAGGCCGACGTGTCGCATGGGAGTCTTCCTGCTGAGTCGAGGGAGCCTTGCGCATCATACCCATCTTGCAGGGAGGCTCGGCGGGGCCTTTAGAGCGTGGCTGCGAACCCGCTCCCTCTTCGGAGCGTAGACCACTCCCGTGTCCGGTTCCCCCGGATGATCGATTCAGCCAACACGACCCGATCGCGACTCTTTTTTTGACTCCCGGCCGCCGCATGCCATGGTTGGTGTGAGGCCGGGCGGCATCCCGACTCGATTCTGATTCCTGCCACGGAGGATTTCGCCGATGATCCGCTCGCTTTTCTTTGGTGCTTGTGCCCTCGCCCTGCTTGCCGCGGATTCCGTCGCTGACGCCGGCTTCGGGCACCGCCGCCAACTCGCCGCCGGCACTCCGGTCGTCGCCGAGGAGCCTGCTGAGCTGGGCTTCGCCGATCCGGGCTTCGCTCCTGCCCCGCTTGCCGGCCCCGTCGATCCCGGCTTCGGCTTTGAGCCCGGCTGTGGCCCGATCACGGTCTGCCCCACCAATCCCTGCATCAAGTACCGCCACAAGCACGCCCACAAGCACCGTCGTTGCGGCTGCTGCGTCGAGCCGACCTACGAGACGGTCCTCGAGGCCTGCAGCCCCGAGACCGGACTGAATGTCGCGATCCCCGTCTGCCTCCCGGTCTGCTGCAAGGGCTGCCCTTGTGAGACCTCACGCTGCACGCTCTTAGGCTGCGGCCAGGTTCGCTTCGACTACGCCTGCGGCTGCTCCGTGATCGCCCGGTTCACGAAGCACGGCGACATCCTCGTGACGTACGTCAACTTTTGAGGCGGAGGCGTTTGCGTCGCTCGGGGCTCCGCGCGGGCTTCGGGGTCGCCCATGCTCCGTCGCCGGACGTTCACCTCGGCCATCCATGGCCTCGGCTCTCTCCGCGCCGCCTGCGCTTTCGCCCTCCGGGCTGCGCTTGCCGGCGAGGCCGGCTCACGGAGCACGGGCGACCCCTCGCCGAGGACCGGAGAGCGGGGCTGGGAGGGGCGGGATGGAGCGCCACTCTTGGTACTCAGATCGCGCGTCAGTGAATCCCCTGCGCCGACAGCCAGCGTTCGGCATCGAGGGCCGACATGCAGCCGGTGCCGGCCGCGGAGATCGCCTGGCGGTAGTAGTCATCAGACACGTCGCCGGCGGCAAACACCCCCTCCACGCTGGTCTCCGTGCGGAAGTGCTTCGTCCACACGACGTAGCCTTTGGCGTTGAGCTCGAGCTGGCCGTCCAAGAACGCCGTGTTTGGCGTGTGGCCGATGGCGAGAAACACCCCCGTCACGTCGAGGATCGTCTCCTTGCTCGGGTCGACGGTGCTCACGAGCCTCACGCCCGTCACTCCCTTCGTATCGTCGCCGAGCACTTCGGCGAGGCCCGAATTGAAGTGGATCTTGATCTTCGGGTCGTCGTGGGCGCGCTTCGCCATGATTCGTGAGGCGCGGAGCTCTTCGCGGCGGTGGATGAGATGGACAGTGCTGGCGAACTTTGCGAGATAGGTCGCCTCCTCCACGGCCGAGTCGCCGCCGCCGACGACGACGAGCTCCTTCTTCCGGAAGCGCGGCAGGGCCCCGTCGCAAACAGCGCAGGCACTCACGCCCCGGTTCTTGTATTTCTCTTCGCTCTCGAGCCCCAGCCAGTTGGCCTTCGCCCCGGTCGCCACGATCACACACTCCGCCTCGATGACGCCTCCTTCCGCCGGATAGAGCTTGAAGGGGCGCTTCGAGAAATCGACCTTGTCGATGTCGTCGGTGACGACCCGCGTTCCGAAGTTGACCGCCTGCTGGCGCATCAGCTCCATCAGCTCCGGGCCGCTCACCCCCGCCTTGGCATGGGGGGCCATCATCTGCCGGCGCTCGGTCGGCAGCGACGACTCGAGAAACGCCTCGAGGTCGCCGTGGGGGAAGCCGGCGTAGTTCTCCACTTCGGTCGTCATCGCCAGCTGCCCCATCGGGAGCGTGCCGGCGAGCCGGTTCTTTTCGCTGATCGCCCCCTCGAAGACGAGGGGCTCGAGCTGGGCGCGGGCGGCGTAGGTGGCGGCCGACCAGCCGGCCGGGCCGCTGCCGATGATCACGAGCCTCTCGCGGCGGACGTTGCTTGCAGCCATGGGGAAAACTCCTCGGGGCGGGGGGTGTGCGGGGGGCGGGAGGCGGAATCGACACGAGCTCCCTGCCGACGGCATGATGGTAGCGGCCGCGGGCGATCGGGGAACCGCCCGCAGGCTTTTGCGATGTTCCCGAAGTTTGAGAGGTCGCCGGTCCCCATGAGCCTCCTTGCCATCCTCCTCCCGGTCGCCGCGATCCTCCTCCTGGCTTACCGGATCTACGGGGGGATCCTCGCCCGGCTGTTCCGGCTCGATGGAAATGCCACCACTCCGGCGGTGGCTCTCCGCGACGACGTCGACTACGAGCCGATCTCCCCCGGCCTCCTCCTCGGCCAGCACTTCTCGGCGATCGCCGCCGCCGGCCCGATCGTCGGCCCGATCCTCGCCGGGGTCGCCTTCGGCTGGGCGCCGGCGCTCGCCTGGATCCTCCTCGGCAGCATCTTCATCGGCGGCGTCCACGACTTCGCTGCTCTTGTCGCCAGCGTCCGCCACAAGGCACGCTCGATCGCCGAGGTCGTCCGCGACCACATGAGCCGGCGGAGCTACGTCCTCTTTCTGTCGTTCGTGTGGATCGCGCTGGTCTACATCATCGTCGCCTTCACCGACATCACCGCCTCGAGCTTCGTCGGCTCTCAGGTGCTCGAGAACGGCGCCGGGGTTTCGGGGGGCGGGATCGCCTCGTCGAGCCTCCTCTATCTCGTCCTTCCGCTCGTCATGGGCGCGTGCATGCGCTACTTAAAGATGCCGATCTGGCTGGCGACGGCGATCTTTGTGCCGCTGGTCGGAGTGGCGATCTGGGTTGGCCAGCTGATCCCCTTCGATCTCGCCGCCGCCCTCGGCACGACCGACGCCACTGCCCAGAAGATCTGGGGCGTGTTGTTGCTCGCCTATTGCCTCGTAGCGGCGATGGCGCCGATGTGGCTCCTCCTCCAGCCGCGTGGCCACCTCGGCGGCTGCTTTTTGTATGTGGCGCTGTTCGGCGCCGCGATCGGCCTCATCCTTTCCGACAAGCTCGTGGCGGGGGATTCGCAGATTCGCTATCCGGCGTTCACTGCCTGGACGGCGAAGTCAGGCTCGCTTGTGCCGATGCTCTTCATCACGATCGCCTGCGGCGCCTGTTCCGGATTCCATTCGCTGATCGCCTCGGGCACGACAAGCAAGCAGCTCAAAAACGAGCTCGACGCCCGGCCGATCGGCTACGGCACGATGCTGCTCGAAGCGCTCGTGGCGACGGTGAGCCTGTGCTGCGTGATGGTGCTCCCGGCAGGCGATCCGCGCACCTTGCAGCCGCCGAACTTCGTCTATGCCCTCGGCATGGGGCGCTTTCTCGAGATTCTCGGAGTGCCGACGGCCCTCGGCGTCTCGTTCGCCCTGATGGCGTTCACGACCTTCGTCTACGACACGCTCGACGTCTGCACGCGGCTCGGCCGCTACATCATCCAGGAGCTCACCGGGCTCTCAGGAAAAGCCGGGGCCTGGCTCGGCACGGGGCTCACGGCCGGTGCCCCGCTGTTTTTCCTGTTGCGGCCCCATCTCGACGCCGCCGGCAATCCCGTTCCAGCCTGGAAGACGTTTTGGAATCTCTTCGGCGCGAGCAATCAGCTCCTGGCGGCGCTGACGCTCCTGGGGATCACGGTCTGGCTGTGGCGGACGCGGCGGGAAGTGTGGGTGTGGTATGTGACCGGCCTGCCGACGCTGTTCATGTATGTGATGAGCACCTGGGCGCTTGTGTCCCTGACGCTGCCGAAGTTTCGCACCGACAACGGCTGGACGATTCCTGCCGATCCGGTCCCGTGGGCTGGCGTCGTGTTGCTCGTTCTCGCGGGGGTGATGCTCGTCGAGGCGATCCGCGCGATCCTGGGGAACAGCACGCCGCCGCAGCGTGCCACCGCCGCAGGCCTGCCAGCCGCCGGAGCGGCGGGATGAGCCCGCGCGGCGGGGGAGAGCGCGGAAAGCCGCGTCGCGCGGCGGGCGCTCCAAAGCCAGA
The DNA here is from genome assembly GCA_947453125.1 of Planctomycetaceae bacterium. Lineage (GTDB taxonomy): Bacteria > Planctomycetota > Planctomycetia > Pirellulales > UBA1268 > QWOP01. Next base: position 6,793 of record CANGGC010000028.1, read on the forward strand.
AAAGCTCTGCTCGGCCTGCGGCCGGCCGTTTCAGTGGCGGCGGAAGTGGGCCGCCTGCTGGGAGCAGGTGAAGTACTGCAGCGACCGCTGCCGCGCCCGCGGGGCGGGGTGAAAGCCGAGTCACGCGGCGACGCGATGGGTGACAAGGACCGTGTCTCGATGCTTCCTGCGGGGCTCGTCGAGCCTCCCTCGCGGCATCTGGCAGCGTGGCGTCGGCATCATGCCGAGGAGGATGCCCAGGGGAAGGGACGCGTACGGCTGCCGGGGGCGCTCGACAGGAATTACCCTGAAGCCGGTAGGACCTGGGCCTGGCAGTGGGTCTTTCTGGCGGCTCGCTGTTACCGCGATCGCGAGACGGGTGGCATCTTCCGTCATCACATCCACGAATCGATGGTCCAGCGAAGCATGCACGAAGCGGTGCGGGCAGCAGGCATCACCAAGCGGGCGACCTGCCACACACTGCGTCATTCGTTTGCGACGCATCTGCTGCTCGACGGCTACGACATCCGCGCGGTGCAGGAGTTGCTCGGTCACAGCGACGTGAAGACGACGATGATCTATACCCACGTCCTCAACACCGGTGGCCGGGGAGTCCGTAGCCCGGCGGATCGCCTCGGCGACGCCAGACCGCGCGTCGAGCCGAGCCGGGACGAGGGCCGCAACTGACGCGGGGCATCATGCGCGGTCGCCAGAGGGGCACGCCGGGGGCGGCGGGGAGAACCGAAGAGAAGCCGAGTTGGCCGGAGTCGGCCCAGAGAATACTGTCGACCGTTCGAATTGCCGCCCCTGACGGAGGAGCGATATACTGCAATGGGCGCCTGTTAAGCAACTGCTGAGCCGAGCGAAGTCTCGGCGTAAGCTATGGCGTGCAAAGGGCTTGATGGAGATTTCGCCGCCTGGTCCAAGGTGTGTTAACACGCAAGCTCGGGTGGTTATACGGACCGTATAAATACAAGTTAGGCGGCTCACATGGATTTCGACTACGAGAACCCCTGACACCGTCATGCCAATCTCTACTTCTGCATCGTGTGCGAGCGATGCCTAGCAGAAGTCCGCTTCGCCGACCTTCCAGTCTCCCAAAAGAGCCTCGAATACGAGGAACTGTGCGTGGCCCTCTCCGAGATGGCTCAGGGCCGAGGGTGGCGGGCGATGTCCGATGGCTGGTCGTTCCTGTGCCCGTTGTGTAGTGTCGTCGGCAAGCAGGACGCCGAACTACCCGATGCGATGGACTCACGGGCAGCGTCCAGCGTGATCGATAATCCCAAGGCCGCGAGTCATTGATCGCAGCCGTTTGGCGTCTCCGTGGAAAAGCAAAGCATGAGTACCCATCTGTCCCAGCTACCACCGGACTTGCCGAGGCCGGTTGATGATGGTGGCGCTGCGCATCTTGAGGGGTCGTTTTTTCCGGACGTCGCTCTCCCTAGCACGGACGGCACGTCGGTCAACCTCAGCGATCTGAGGGGCCGTTGGGTCATCTACATCTATCCAATGACTGGACGGCCTGATGTGCCATTGCCGGATGGATGGGATGGTATTCCCGGGGCGCGCGGGTGCACACCTCAGTCCTGCCGCTTTCGAGATCAATACAAGGAACTCACGGAGCTTGGGGCCAGTATCTTTGGCCTGAGCGCCCAGGCCTCTGACTATCAACGCGAGGTCCGGGACCGTCTACACCTACCGTTTCAGTTACTGAGCGACAGTTCGCTACAACTGAAGGGTACGCTGCGGTTGCCCATGTTCACCGTCGGCAGCATTGAGTTGTTCAAGCGACTCACGCTCATCGCCGAGGACGGGAGGATCAAGAAAGTGTTCTATCCGGTGTTTCCTCCTGATCGCAACGCCGATGACGTCCTCGCGTGGCTTCGGTCAGACGCCCAATCCGGCGCTGCAGGGGACGCACCGAGGGCAGCCCGTCCCTGAGCATTGACGTTCGGCGGCGGTGGTATCAGGGAGGCATGCAATGCGGCTGATGATCGTCGTGTCGCTTCTCATCAACGTGGCCGTGCTTGTGCCGGTGTGTGCCGGCCTGCTGTCGAACGCTTCGTGGACGACGTCGGCGTATGGTGAGGCCACGCCGGCCCGTGCCATCCTGCTGTCGGTCTACATGGCGATCGGGCTTTGCTCGGTGCTGTTGCTGATCCGCCGCGAGCCGAAGGCGGTTGCGGCGTTGCTGCTCGTGCAGGTGTTGTACAAGGTCACAACGCCGCTTACGGTGGGGACGGTCAACAACCCGGTGGTGGTGAGCAACCTCATCGTCGCCGTGTTCCATGCCGCCACCTTGGCTTGCCTTTGGGCCGGGGGCGCGCTGGGCAGATCGACCGATGACCGGCCGGCGGGGTGAGGCGAAGACGCCGAACCAGACGCTGGATCAGGCGGGGGATAGAATCCGGCGGGGACGCGGATCCGGTGGTCCGCCGCTGTTCGGGGTTACCGTGCGGTGACGAGGAATCAACGGTCACGTGGACACAGTCAGGCTGTTGACGATCATCGCTCTGGGGGCTGTCGAGCTCTGGGCGGCCATCCCCGCCGGACTGGCGCTGAAGGCCAGTCCCGTGGTGGTGGGTGTCGCCGCCGCGGTCGGGGCGATGATGGGAGTCTTGGTGGTTGTCGTGCTCGGTGAGCATGTGCGGCATTGGCTGGCGGGGCGACATCGCGGTGAACGTGCGACGGGCTCGCAGGGTCTCATCCGTGCGATCTGGGATCGCTATGGGGTCATCGGGCTTGGGCTTTTCGCTCCGATGTTGACCGGCGCGCCCATTGGTGCGGCGCTCGGCTTAGCGCTCGGCGTTCCCACCGGTCGTCTGCTGTTCTGGATGTTTACCGGTATCGCCGTCTGGAGTGCCCTACTCACGCTTGTCGGAGTTCTGGGTATGGCCGGCTATGAAGCGGCGGTGCACTAGAAGGCTTCCAGGGTCACGAGGCATCGCGGAGGCTTCTGAGGTGCGTTCCCTGCGGCCACGCGGATGAGATTCACGGGAATGATGGTCGACTCGCGGGCGTTGGCGGGCTAAGAAACACCTAGAGCAGCCCGCGTTCGCTTGGCTCCGGTGGCAGCTCAGGCGCGGCGTAAGGCCAATTCGAAGGATCGTCGTCATGCTCTCTCCCGGCATTCTGTACACGACGGCGGCGCTGATGGCCCTTGTGGCCACCGCCTGCACGGCGCTGTGCCTCGTCTGGTCGGTTCCGGCTTGGCGGCATTGGCTCACTCCGGCCGGGGCCGATGTCCGCCGGCCCAAAGCTGGCGAATTGAGCGGCTGGCCCGCCCAGATCGGCAGCGTCCTGGTGTCTGCCGGAATCGCGGCCTGCGCCCTCCTCGCGTGGTACGGCGTGTACTCCATCCTTGCCGCGGTTTAGCCCCGCCCGCGTGACCGGGCCATCTGACCCCGCACGGGACCCGGCGGAGGGCCATGTCGAGGTATTGCTTGCGCTTGCCGAAGTGTGGCGGCAGGACTACGACGTGCTCTCTGTCTTGCTCGTTCCCCGGCAGGGAGAGCGGCAGCCGGGCCGCTACCAGTCACCGCTGTCGCTGGAGCAGGTAGCCACCTTCTGCCGGCGGTTCACTCCGTTCCTGCAGGGCGACGGGCGGCACCACCTGTGGATCGGCTCGGCGGTCAACGCCGGCTTGCTGATCTACGACCAGCACGATTGGATTTGGGCGTATGGCGATCTCCCGGCCTACGTCCGGGTGTTGCAGGAGCGTGGATTCACCGAGGGCGAGTGCCCCGCCGCCGAGGGCGGAGGCGAGCAGACTCTCATCCAGCGGGCTCTGGGCCGCCGCGGAGGGCTTCGCTGCAGTCTTCGGGGACTTCATGGCAGGGGCTTCCATGGGTGAAGAATCGACACGTGCTTGCCGCAAACTCACTCTTGGGGCAAAGTACAACGAATCGCTTTTGATTTCGCAGGTGGGCGATCAGGAAATGGAAAAGACCTCGAATCCGTTCTCCTCACGCCCGTGGGGAGCAGCAGCCGTCCTCGCCCATTCCGCCGCACGGTGAGCCGGTAGTTCGTCATGCCAGCGATCGGCAGGCGATGATCCCGCCGGAGACTTCCTTCCCACTCCCATGGCCGCTCTTCCCGTCGCCCTCACGATCGCCGGCTCTGATCCATCTGGCGGCGCCGGCCTCCAGGCCGACCTGAAGACGTTCCACCGGCACGGCGCCTACGGCACGAGCGTGATCACGCTGGTCACCGTGCAGAACACGCGAACAGTTTCGGCCGTCGAGATCCTTCGCCCGGCCCTCGTCGTCGCCCAGCTCGAGGCCGTCCTCTCGGACATCCCCCCGACCGCCGCCAAAACCGGCGCTCTCGGCGATGCTGCGGTGATCGCCGCGGTCGCGGCGCGGCTCCGTGGGACCACGTTCCCGCTCGTCGTCGATCCGGTGATGGTGAGCAAGCACGGTGCGGCGCTGATCACCGACGACGCGGTGCAAACGCTCGTCAGCGACCTCCTGCCCCGCGCCACGCTCGTCACCCCGAATCTCGCCGAGGCCGAGCGGCTGGCCGGATTTCCCGTCGCCGATGTCGCGGCGATGGAGCGGGCCGCACGGGCGATCGCTGCCCTCGGCCCCCCTCACGTGCTCGTCAAGGGGGGCCAT